>CAYZJN010000012.1:0-10319 GCA_964479115.1 uncultured Candidatus Saccharibacteria bacterium
GCTCGACTACTCAAACCAGAACCGATATCTTTCCTTCTTGGTATAAAGCTCCAGATGTTTTTGGACAAGCTACCGAAGTTAAAATTGATAAATTAAATGGAAAACTGGCCAATCAATATTGCCCGGCAGAAGTTGTTGAAACTAAAACCTATTCACCAATAACAGCTGAGATTCCGCCCAATGATCCGGCTTATGCTCGCTGGATGGCTCCAATTCAAGCTTGGGCTGCTTCAATGGGTTATTCTACAGGTGTCGGCGGTGTCCCGACTGAAACCTGCGACTTACATAATGGAACTGATTTGCCAAAAGTTGTTATAGTTTTCCCCGATGATAATCAATCTGTGAATTTACCGTTTAAGGTTAGGTTGACAGCTGAAACAACAGCAGGCTTTAAGTCACTAATTGTAAATGTCGGCGGTACTGATTTTACCGCCACCCTAAACGGTTCTTTTTACGAAGCCACAATTGAAGGTATAACAAGTGGCGAAAAAACTATTACCGCGACGGTCAAGGACAACAAATACCAAAGCGCTCAAGATAGTATTAAAGTTACCGTAAATTAAGTTTTAAAAATATATTTATGGGAGTCTAGAAACCAATTTTGACTACCTCTGGTTCTAATTTTAGACCATATTTTGCCTCAACGGTCTCGATTATTTCTGCTTCCAGTTTTAAAACATCAGCGGCTTTAGCATTGTCAAAATTTATAATCACGTTGGCGTGCTTTTCACTAATCATTGCTCCCCCGATTTTTTTGCCTTTGAGCCCCAGACTATCAATAATTTTTCCGGCCGAAACTTTTCCCTGAATTACGAATTCACTGACTTTTTTTTGAGTTTCAGAATCCAATTTTGCAAACTCTAGATTCTTAAAATAGCTGCCTGCGTTGGCACCGGTATAATCGTGAATTCTTTTTTGGGCATCTTTTAAGACATCCGCTTCTGAAAGTTGTTTTTCCTTTGATAATTCCAAAGTAGCCGATAGAATAATTTTCCCTTTGGCTCCTTTAAATTTTGAATTACGATAGGCAAAACTAAAATCTTTATTCTTATATATTTTGATTTGTCCGTTCTCCCAAACTTCCGCTGAAACTAAAATATCAGACATTGATTTTCCGTAGGCCCCAGCGTTGCCGATAATCGCACCGGCAATTGTTCCGGGTATTCCGGAGGCAAATTCCAACCCACCCAGATTCCTTTTTTGGGCCTCGCGGGCAAGCAGTGCCGTGAATGCCCCGGCTTCGGCTTTTAATTTATTACCCTCAAACTCGAATTGACGGTTGCGGCAAATTATCGCTAGGCCCGAAAACCCCTCATCGGAAATCAAAACATTTGAACCGCCGCCCAAAATCAAAAAGTCTGTTTTCTTTTTTTGAGCCCAGGCAACCGCTTCCAAAAGTTCTTCGTTATTTTTAATTTCAACCAAAAAGCGTGCCGGTCCGCCGATTCGAAACGTGGTGTAACTCTTTAAATCTATGTTTTCTTTAATTTTTATCATTTTTTGATAGTGGCAAAATACATTTTCCCGGCTGCCGTTTGCAGAACACGTTTAATAGCGACTTTGATGGTTTGGCCGACCAAAGCATCCCCCTCTTCGACCACAATCATCGTACCGTCGGGTAGGTAACCGACACCTTGATGACGTTCCTTGCCAGCTTGAATAATCTTCAGTTCCATTTCCTCACCGGGGATAATCACAGGCCGCATCGCTTGTGAAAGTTCATTAACGTTGAGGACCGGGACACCTTCAATTTTGGCAATTTTATTAAGGTTATAGTCGTTTGTCATCACATCACCGCCCTCAAGTTTTGCCAGGTGTACAAGCTTTGAGTCTACCTCGGCTATTTCCGGAAAATCTACACTCACTGTTTGCAGACTGCCTTTGGCTTCCTTTTTCAGTTCTTGAACAACATCTAGACCGCGACGGCCCTTGGCCCTACGTAATTGATCTTCTGAATCGGCAATATGCTGTAATTCCTTCAAAACAAAGTTTGGGATGATTAATTTCCCGGGTATAAAACCGGTTTTCACAATATCCAGAATCCTCCCATCAATCAGAACAGAAGTGTCAACTACAATTTGCCGAGTGGCATTTTTGGATGATTTGTGCCGCATGGTGTCCGGCAACTGGAATAATGGATGTGAAACGATTGAAATAATTTTACTGATACCCTTAAAAGTACCGGTAATGGCTTCCTTGCGTGCCAAAAAAAGCCAGACGGAAACTGCGACCGAAACGACATAAAAAATTATTGGGAGATATTCTCCGAAAATACCGGGTAGTGCCTTGAGCGGCAGATACGCCAAAGAACCGATCAAGAGCCCGATGATCGTTGCGAAAATACTGATGAATAAAATGTTGGCTTTTAGCCTGGCGAGCCGTCCGGCAATCATGACCATTGCCAGAACCAGCCCAAACGAAATAATTGCAAGTAGATAAATGCTGTTCATAAATCCTCCGATTCGATTCTATTTGACTTAGTTTTTTAAAGAACTTTGTCGATTGCTTCTTTTGCAGTAGCAACCGTAATTATGTTAAGTCCCTTTCGGGAACCTGTTTTCGACCTTGGCACGATGGCTGTTTTAAAACCCAGCTTTTCGGCTTCTGCGAGTCTCTTATCTATATTATTAACCGATCGGACTTCTCCCGCAAGTCCTACTTCTCCAAAAATAACAATGTCATCTGGTATATTTTTATTTTTAAACACGGATGCTATCGAAAGTGCCACAGCCAAATCAGCGGCTGGTTCACGAACCGATATACCTCCGGCGACATTTAAATAAATATCCTGAGTGGAAAGATTAAGCCCACATCTTTTTTGTAAAACTGCTGCGAGTAAGTTTAGACGGTTTAGATCGAACCCGGAGGCGGTCCGTTTAGGATAACCAAAAGTTGTCGCCGAGGAAAGCGCCTGAATTTCGACAAGCAGCGGTCGTGTTCCTTCCATAGCCGGAAAAATTACCGACCCTGGTGATTTGTGCGCCCTTTCGGCAATCATTATTTCGGATGGATTTTTAACCGGCTCCATCCCTTTTTCGGTCATTTCAAAAATTCCGGTTTCATTGGTTGAGCCAAAACGGTTCTTGACGCCCCGAAGGATTCTGAATGACCCGAAGCGATCGCCCTCGAGATATAAAACCACGTCAACCAGGTGTTCCAGCACCCGCGGCCCGGCGATGTTACCTTCTTTGGTCACATGACCAATCAAAATAATCGCAATGTGATTTTCTTTAGCTAAATTCATTAACTTGGAGGTACAGAGCGAAAGTTGTGAGACGCTGCCGGGCATTCCGGGAATATCCGATGAATACATAGTTTGGACTGAATCGATGACAACCAACGAAGGTTTTTCCGCAGAAATTGTAGCAATCACAGTTTCGATATTGGTCTCTGTCAACACCAAAAGGCCATTCTTTATATTCAAACGCTCAGCCCGCATTTGGATTTGGCGCTCGGATTCTTCACCGGAAATATATAGAGTTTGGGAAATGTTTGAGGCAATTTGTAAAATTAAGGTTGATTTACCGATGCCGGGGTCACCACCCAAAAGTATTAACGATCCGGGCACTATTCCCCCGCCCAAAACCTGGTCAAATTCCAAAAGCTCGGATTCGATTCTTTTGAGATTGTCTTTTTCGACACCGGCAATATCAGTTACCTTGGCAGCTTTAGCATTACTTGTTTTATGAGGACCTGATGGCTCAGTGATTTCCTCGATTAACGTATTCCAGTTGCCGCATTGTTCGCAACGCCCCATCCAACGCGGATATTGTGCCCCGCATTCCGTACAAATATACTTAACACTTAATTTTGCCATGCTTCTATGCTATGGCCGAAAAGTATTTTTGACAAGTAGACAAAAAAAAGAACCCGGATTCCGCCGGGCACGGTGCAGAGCTACTGCAATTAATGCGCTGCTTCTCCGATTAGAAGAAGCTCAGCATCGTGTTGTACAGGTAGAAGTATCCGACGAGAACGATACTCAATCCACTAGCAGCCCACATCAGATTCTTGGTCCAGTGTGCTTTGACGCTCCGGTTGGACCAAGCCATCGTCAAACTGCCTCCGAGGAGAACGCCCCCCAAGAGAACGCTGCCGCCGCCCACTGGGAAGAAGCTCTGGTCCAGCCAGCCCGTGAGATAGAACTTGTTGAATGCGACGTAGCTGAACACTGCTCCGAGAGCAAGCCCGATCATCGCTGGCCACAGAGCCTTCTGCTCCTTATTTCTGAGCAGAGTCCAGAGGCTCAACAGAGCAATCCCTACGAAGCTACTCCCCAGGGCTAGGAACCAAGTACTACGCTGGACCCAATCTAATTGCGCTTCCACGTTTTCACCTCCTTAGACTGAACGCAAACGTTTTGCGCTTTTATGTACGAATCCACCCTTCAGACTCACCTTTTTTATAACATTAAAGTTTATTTTTGTAAAGGCTTCCGCCATATCTCTGTGTTATGGCCGAAAAGTATTTTTGACAAGTAGACAACTTATTTTTTAACAGGTTCCTTACGAGAACCAGAGAGACAGGTTAGTTTAAAATCAGTACCTTCTTTAATAACTGTTACGTGATCCCCTTGGCGAAAATCACCTGTTAAAATACCGTTTGCAAGCGGGTCTTCGATTTCGTTTTGAATAACACGCCGCAATGGGCGAGCACCGTTTTCGACATCATAACCCTTTTCGACTAAAAGCGCCTTCGCTTGTTCGGTTAGAGTAAGTTTTATTTTTTGACCGGCAAGACGAGCAACTACTTCCGTAAGTTGTAAATTAACAATTTTTTTAACGTCATCTCTGGAAAGGGCGCGAAAAACAATAACTTTATCGATACGATTTAAAAACTCCGGACGGAATTTTTTCTTTAAATCTCCGGTCACTTTTTCTTCAATATCTTTTTGCAACTTCTCCATTTTCTTTTTGCCGGCCTCAAGAGTAAAACCAATTTCTTTGGTGTGGCCGAAGTCTGTCGCTCCGACGTTTGAGGTCATAATAATAACCGTATTGCGGAAATCAACTTTCAAGCCTTTAGCATCGGTTAAATAACCGTCTTCCAGAATTTGAAGCAGTATATTAAAAACATCCGGATGAGCTTTTTCAATTTCGTCAAATAAAACAACAGCATATGGTTTGCGGCGGATGATTTCTGTTAGTTGTCCGCCTTCTTCATAGCCAATATAACCGGCTGGCGCGCCAACCAAACGGGAAACGTTGTGTTTTTCCATAAATTCCGACATATCAATTTTGACTAACGCATCAACATCACCGAACATTTGCTGTGCCAGGACTTTGGCAAGTTCGGTTTTGCCGACGCCTGTCGGTCCCAAGAAAATGAAGGATCCAATCGGACGTTTTTCATCGGAAATACCGGTTCGAGAGCGTCTGACAGCTGAAGCAATTTCTTTAATGGCCGCATCTTGGCCGATAACTCTTTTTTTGAGATTATCTTCGAGTTTCAAAAGTGAGATTTGCTCCTTTTCGATTAGGCGCGTAACCGGAATACCGGTTGCGATAGCAATAACCTCGGCAATTGATTCTTCATCAATCGCAAGCCCGTTGTCTGTTAATCCTTCTTTTTTGCGCACCTTGCCCATTTCGATTGCAAGCAAGTCTTCTTTTTGCTTCAATTCAGCTGCCTCAGCATATTTTTGGTCAATGACTGCCTGTTCTTTTTGATTTCGAATCTCTTTGATATTGCGCTCAAGGTTTCGAATATTTTTGGAAACAGAACCTTTTTTAACTTTAAGAAGAGATGAGGCCTCGTCGATTAAGTCGATGGCTTTGTCCGGCAAAAAACGATCCGAAATATAACGTTTAGAGAGTTTGGCTGCCGCGTCAATAGCAGCATCGGTAATTTTGACGCGATGATATTCTTCGTATTTCGGTCTAATCCCTTTAAGGACCTGAATTGTTTCTTCGAGCGTTGGTTCCGGAACAATCACCGGCTGAAAACGCCGTTCCAGGGCTGCATCCTTTTCGATATATTTGCGATATTCATCAAGCGTGGTCGCACCAACAACTTGAATTTCGCCGCGCGATAACGCGGGTTTAAATATATTAGCTGCATCAATTGCTCCTTCGGCCGCTCCGGCGCCGACAATAGTGTGTAACTCATCTATAAAAAGGATAATATCGTCATTGGCTTTAAGTTCCTCAATAATTTTTTTAAGTCTTTCTTCAAATTCACCGCGATATTTCGTGCCGGCAATAACCGAAGCTAAATCGAGCATCATAATATTTTTGGACAATAGAAGTTCAGGCACAGATTCATCGGCAATCCGTTGTGCGAGGCCCTCGACAATTGCCGTTTTACCCACACCCGGTTCCCCAATTAAAACAGGATTATTTTTGGTTCGACGATTTAGGATGGAAATCACCCGTGAAATTTCTTTTTCACGTCCAATCACCGGATCAAGACGGTCATCTTTGGCCATTTTGGTTAGATCGGTCGCAAAGCCATCTAAAACCGGAGTTTTTGAATTCTTATCGAATTTACGCGGTCCAACGCTCGAAAACAACATTTCCGGTGGTACTTCGCCACCCAGTTGTTCCTCGTTTCTCGGGTTTGCGTAATAGTTTTCCAATTCATTTCGCAATGTTCCCAAATCAACGTGTGAAGCCTGGATAATACGTCCGGCTTTAGAATTCGGCAAAATTACCATCGCAGAAAGCAGGTGTTCGGTGCCGACATAAGGCGATTTCTTTTGACTGGCAGTACCGATGGCCAGTTCCAAAATGCGCTGAGCGTCTTCCGAAAGACCCCCTAAGCGTGAAATTGTAGCCAAATCTTTCAAAAGATCAGCGTTCGTTTTTGCTTTTTCATAATCAACCCCCATTGATTGCAACATTTCCGCTGCAACTGATTTTTTGACCAGCAGCATACCCAAAAGCAAGTGGTCGCTATCGACAGAATCAGAAAGAGAAGCTCGGGCAATTTCTTGTGCATTAACCAGAACTAGTTTGGCATTTTCGCTGAATCGGTCAAATTGATTCAACATTTGCTTCGTCCTCCCTTTTTGAACTATTATATTTTACTTATTTTCCGATGGCGTAGCTTCGTCAGATTGCACAGGAGTTTCAGGCTCAATTGTACTTTCTTCCGAAGGAGTTTCACTAACGACTGTTTCTTCAGGATTTTTGATCGGAGTTTCTGCAATTTTCAGTTCTTCCGCGGGAGCAATTTCTTCCGGTTTGTTTTGTTCTTCAACGGCAGCAATAATGGCTGCTTCAAGATCTTTTTTCTGCGGTTTTGGTTTGGCAGCAGCTTCTTCAACGGCTTCAATACCGGCCGTGTCTGAGCCCTCAATATCAACATTCCAACCGGTTAACTTAGCTGCCAAACGAACATTTTGGCCAGATTTACCTATAGCAAGCGATAATTGATCTTCGGGAACTTTTACAGAAGCTTTTTGCTCTTTTTCGTTTAGAGTGATATCAAGAACCTTAGCCGGTGAAAGTGCGTTTGTGATATAAACCTTCAGATCTTCATCCCAAAGAATAATGTCGATCTTTTCACCGCCAATTTCATTCATCACTGCTTGGACTCTCATACCACGTTGGCCAACACATGATCCAACCGGGTCAACACCATCTTCTTTAGAATAAACGGCAATTTTAGTGCGACCGCCTGCTTCGCGGGCGATGGATTTAACCTCAACGATGCCAGCCGGAATTTCTGGGACTTCAGTTTCAAATAATTTTTTAACCATACCGGGGTGCGAACGCGAAAGAACAATTTGTGGTCCTTTGGCGGTTTGCTCGACCCGGACAACAAAAACTCGGAAACGCTGGTTAGGGTAATATCTTTCTCCAGGAATTTGTTCGTTTCGGAAAAGTACACCCGAGGCTTTGCCCAAATCACAGATAATTGTATCCCCCTCGATTCGTTGTACGGTGCAGTTTAGAATTTCGCCTTCTTTATCCTTATATTCCGAGAAAACCATATCCCGCTCTGCTTCTCGAATTCTTTGAATAATAACCTGTTTGGCGGTTTGAGCAGCAATTCGGCCGAAATCTGCCGGTAAATCCATAATTTCAATAGTTTCACCAACCTTGATATTTTTGTTAAGACGGCTGGCAGCTTCTAGCGAAATTTCCAGATTTTTATTTTCCGGTTCACCGTCAACAACGGTTTTAGTTACATAAACTTCAATAGCACCGCTATCTTCGTTTATGACGACGCGGACTTCTTGATCTTTTTCACCGTAGTCTTTTTTGTAAGCTGCAACGAGCGCAGCAGCTACGGCTTCCATAACAACATCCTTAGAGATGTTTTTTTCGGCACATATTTGTTCAATGGCCTGAGTAAATTGAGTTTGCATGATTCTCCTTATTTAATTTTTAGTTTACGTTTTTGAATAAAAAATGCCCAAACGGGAACGTTTCGACAGTGTTTAAATTATACTAGCTGAAATGTTGTAAGTCAAGAGCATTTGCAACATCCCTTGAAGTCATTCGCCACCGCACTAATTATTAATTAATCACTACACTAATATATATTAGTGTAGTGATTTATGGTTATACTCGAACGGACTTAAAGGGTAATGTTCTCGATGATTGACGGTACTTCATTTTCAATCACTACAGCATCGATTCTCCACGGCCCATCGTAGCTTACTTCTTTCAGATACAGCGCTGCAGTATTTTTCAGTTTTTGCATCTTTCTCGCAGTAATCATTTCTGCCGGAGCACCAAAGCGTGAATCCGATTTCGCTTTGACTTCGACGAAAACTAGTATCGCTCCCTTTTGGGCAATGATGTCCAGTTCGCCAAACCGGTTACGCCAGTTACGCGCGGTAATTTCATAACCATTACTCACTAAAAATTCTGCCGCACGGTCTTCACCCCGGTCGCCTTTTTGCTTTGTGCTTTCCATTCTCATAATTACCTCTTATCACTACACTAATATATATTAGTGTAGTGGTGCTAAGTCCATTTTTCTCAGAAAAGTTTTTCGATGTTCAAAAGTCATCCCATTTTTCATAATAGCCGCATAATGCTCTTTTGTACCGTAACCCTTATGGCTTGAAAAATTGTAGCCGTCATAATCTTTATCTAACCCAGATACAATTTTATCGCGGAAAACTTTAGCCACGATTGAAGCCGCCGAAATTGAATAAACATAGGCATCACCTTTGATGATCGCTTTTTGCCTAACCGAAAGACCAGTGATTTCTCTCCCGTCTATCAACGCTAAAGTTGTTTTTTTATTAAGCATATTTACTGCTAAGGTCATGGCTGCTTCTGTCGCAGCGCCGATTCCGATTTCATCGATTGTTTTGGCGTCAATCAAACCGATGCCAAAATCAACGGCGTTCTCTAAAATAAAATTAAACATTTCGTCCCGATTTTTGGGAGTCATTTTTTTAGAATCACGGATTTTCTGATGCGGTTGGTGATTTTTGGGCAGGATTACGGCTGCAGCAACAACAGGCCCGGCCAAACAGCCCCGGCCAACTTCATCCACGCCACAAACGAAAAAACCTTCGGCCCAAATTGCTTTTTCGAAATTCAGATGAGGTGTAATCACCTAATCAGTATAACTCAAATCTTAACGCCAAAACAAAAAAAGAGACTTTGGTTGGTCTCTTTTTTACTCTTCAGTTTTTTCTTGTTCTATTTCTTCTTCTTGTTTTTCGGCTAGCTCGCCTTCTTTGGCTTGCTTACTTTCGACATCAGTTTCGGCTTCTTCCACACCATGTTCGATTTCTGTTTCCTCAGCGACTTGTTCACTTTCTTCGGATGTTTCAGTGCCAGCTCTGTCTTCTTTTTCTGCAGCTGCCTCTTCTTTCAGTGCTAATTCCTCTGTCGAAGCCGGTACGGGCGCTTCTCCAATTTTTTCTTCTTCAACATTAACAGCCAAGGAATCGAATTGTTTATCTTTAAGTCTGGCTGATTTACCGGTAAGATTTCGCAAATAACCCAAATAGGCTTGTCTTACCTTGGCACGCTTTTTGACTTCAATTTTGGCGATATTTGGTGATTGTATTAAAAAGTTCTTTTCGACACCAACCCCAAAGGAAATTTTTCGGACCAAAAAGCTCTGGCGAATTCCGCCGCCCTTTAATCGGATGACAACGCCCTCAAAAATCTGGATTCTCTCTTTGTTGCCTTCTTTGATTTTTTGATGAACGCGAACAGTATCACCGGAACGGATTTCGGGAACTTTTTTGATTTGTTTTTCTTCGATTTTGGTAAGCAATTTTGTATTCATAAATTATTTAAGCCTATTGATAATATCAAAATTTTGGTTTCTCGTCAACAAAAAAAACCACCTTTCGGCGGTGATTGGCCCCGACGGGGGCCGGTGGAGAGAGCTCTCGAGAA
>CAYZJN010000013.1:0-10287 GCA_964479115.1 uncultured Candidatus Saccharibacteria bacterium
TTTTGTTACATCGAAAAAAGCCAGAAGTAATTGCAGTAACCGGTAGTGCCGGAAAAACTACTACGGTACGTTTTTTGCGGGAGATTTTAGATCAGGACTTTAACGTTCTGGCACCCGAAGAGGGCTATAATACCGAAATTGGTGCGATACTTGGCCTTTTTTCTATAAAATCTCCAACCAATGTTGATTCAGTTTTTGCCTGGTTTAAGATTATTGCCGAAGTTGCCTATAAAGCTTTATTTACGAGAGATTTCCCTCAAAAGGTCATTGTGGAAATGGGTGCCGATAAGCCGGGTGATATCAGCTACCTTTGCCGGATTTTCAAACCTAAAATCGGAGTTATCCTGGCCGTTTTGCCGGTGCATTTGGCCGAATTCAAAACTGTATATGCCGTTTCCAAGGAAAAAGGTGAACTCGCAAAAGCAATACCGCCGGACGGTAAACTGTTTTTGAATTGGGACGACGAAGAAGTTCGAAAGATGGCCACTCTTTCGAAAGCAAAAGTTGTTTTTTTCGGTTCTCAAAACACCGAAGGCATGATTTTCCGTAATGTCAAAGCAAATTTGGTTGGCATTGAAGGCGAATTAAATTATAAAAAAAATCACGGCACTTTCGCAACCAAAATATACGGTAAGCATTTAATTTATCCTTTGGCCGCTGCGATTACGGTGGCTTTAGAAGAGGGGATTCCGCTCGAAAGAGTGCTAGCGGTTGTCAAAAATTTAAAACCTATGCGCGGCAGAATGAATCTTATTGAAGGCGTGAACGATTCGGTTATCATAGATGATTCTTATAATGCCAATCCGGAATCAATGATTAGAGCCTTGGAATTTTTGGGTGAGCAAAAAGGGCGGAAAATTGCCCTCTTGGGCAGCATGAATGAACTGGGAGATTATGAAAAAGAAGGGCATGAGAAAGTGGGTGAAATTGCCGCTAAAAAAGTTGATCTTTTATACATAGTTGGTGATGCCGCAAAGAAATACTTGATTCCGGCTGCGCTAAAATCAGGGCTTAAAAAGACGGAAATTAAAAGTTTTGATAACTCGCTTGAGGCAGGGCTTGATTTGAAAAAAGAAATAAAATCCGGTGATATTATTTTGGCTAAAGGTTCACAAAATAACGTCAGAATTGAAATCGGTGTCGAGCAAATTATGGCCTACCCAGAACACAAACGTGAAATGCTGGCTCGTCAATCAAGCTTCTGGAACGGAAGGCCATAAACTGCTAAAATAGTTAAAGCAATATGATGCAATTAGACGAACAGCTACTCATTCCCAATCTGGCCATCCTTGGTCTTTTCACCTTCGGTTCCTTTTTGCTTTCTATGATTTTAACGCCTCTTTACACTCATTATGCTTATAAACATCAATGGTGGCGTAAGGTTAGAACCACAACGGTTGACGGTAAGCCAGCCCCTGTTTTTCATAAACTGCATGCAGAAAAACATAAAAGACTAATCCCGACCATGGCCGGAGTCGTGATTTTGGTTACGGTCACAATAATCACCTTACTCTTCAATTTGGAAAGGTCTCAAACATTTTTGCCTTTATTCACCTTGGTGGCGGTAGGTATACTGGGATTTTCGGATGATATTTTGCACGTTAAAGGCTTAGTCGGCAGCTCCGGTGGTCTTACGGCCAAGGTTCAAGTCCTTTGGTTGACGACCATGGCCGCTTTGGGTTCTTGGTGGTTTTTTGACAAGCTTGGTTGGAACGTTATTCATATTCCAGCCGTTGGCAACGTTGAAATCGGTTGGCTTTATATTCCGCTATTTATCTTTGTCTTCTTTGCAACATCAAAATCGGTTGGCATTACGGACGGTTTGGACGGCCTTTCAGGTGGCCTTTTAATTTTTGCCTACGCTGCATACACGATTATATCCATTTTCCAGGGCAATTTTGGGATTGCAGCTTTTTGCGCCACGATTATCGGAGCTATGCTGACTTATACCTGGTTTAATATTTATCCCGCCAGATTTTTTATGGGCAACACCGGCTCAATTTCGTTGGGGGCGACATTGGGTGTGATTGCGCTCCTGAACAATTCTGCCATTGTGCTACCGGTTATTGGTTTTGTTTTCTTTGCCGAAGCCGCTTCCTCTACACTTCAACTTCTTTCTAAAAAGTTTCGTAACGGTAAAAAAATCTTTCTTTCGGCCCCGATTCATCATCATTTTGAGGCACGCGGTTGGCCAGAAACAAAAGTGACAATGCGTTTCTGGCTTATTGGTATGGTCGGCGCCGTTGTCGGTGTTATTATTGGTATTCTTGGGAGGGGCTAATGCGAAGGCACAGGCCCAATTTTGCTCTACTTATCGGTATTTTAGTTTTAATTATCGTCGGATCGATTTTAATTTCTTCCGCTTCTGTAGTGATGTCAAAGCAAATCAGCGGCGATCCCGGTTATTATTTTAAACAACATATCGTTTCTTTGCTCTTGGGATTTGCCTTGATGTTTTTTGCTTATAAAGTCGATTACAATTTTTGGAAAAAACTAAGTCCGCTAGCGATTGTGACGGCTGTCATCTTAATGATTTTGGTATTTGTACCGGGGATTGGAGCGGCGCACGGTACATTTGCAAATCGTTGGATTAATATTGGACCAATCAACTTTGCACCGACGGAAGTTTTTAAGTTTTCCTTAATTATTTATTTGGCGGCTTGGTTTGAGAAAAAGGGGAGTGAGATAAAAAGCTTCGCGTATTCAGCTGTACCTTTTCTTTTCATTATGGCTGTTTCAGCTGCTTTAATAATCGCTCAGCCGGATATGGGGACCTTAATGGTGGTTGCTTTGGTGGCCGGTGTGATGTACTTTGTAGCCGGTGCCAGCGTAAGTCATATTTTGGGGATGATAATGATTGCCGCAAGCGGTATTGTTTATTTAATTGTCACCGCACCATATCGAATGAAGCGCTTTATGATATTTTTAAATCCGAGTGCAGATCAAAGCGGAGCAGGTTATCAAATTAATCAGGCCCTTCTTGCCATTGGTACGGGTGGGCTTTTTGGCGTCGGTTATGGCCAGTCACGTCAAAAATTTAATTACTTGCCGGAAGCCGCATCAGACTCTATTTTTGCGGTTGCTTCCGAAGAGCTGGGCTTTATCGGCGCATCACTTTTAGTTTTGACTTATCTGGTGGTTGCTTACCAGGGTTATAAGGTGGCCGAAAAGGCGCCGGACGGGTTTTCACGGCTGATTGCTGCCGGTATCACAAGCTGGATAGTTATTCAGGCCATGATAAATATAGGAGCGTTACTTTCAATTATTCCGCTCACCGGCATACCTTTGCCGTTTATTTCACTGGGTTCGTCATCAACTGTAATGTTAATGTTGGCTTCGGGTATATTATTGAACATATCAACTCATACACAAGGAGAAACACGTGAAAGTCGTAGTCTCAGGCGGCGGCACTGGTGGACATATTTTACCGGCGCTAGCCGTTATTAAAAGCTTAAAATTAATTGATTCCGGAATTGGTTTGGTTTTTATCGGCTCTCGTTTTGGTATTGAATCGCAATTAATACCTAAAATGGGAATTAAATATTATGGTATCGCAACCGGAAAATTTCGCCGCTATCACAAATCAAAGATTCTTAATTTAATTGATCCAACTACCATTTATCAGAATGTTCGAGATTTATTTGAATTTTTTAAAGGCATCAAGGAAGCGCGAAGTCTGCTTTTATATGAAAAACCGGATGTAGTTTTTGCCAAAGGCGGTTTTGTCAGTCTGCCGGTCGGAATTGCAGCTTGGCTTTCGCGGACACCGCTTGTGGTTCACGAATCTGATACGGTTATGGGGCTTTCCAATAAAATTATGTCCAAATTTGCCAAAAAAGTATGCGTTACTTTTCCGAAACGCTACTACGTCGAGGTGAACGAAAATAAATTAATTATTACCGGCAACCCGATACGCGAAGATATCCGTGGAGGTAGGGGAGATGAGCTTCTGAGAACCTTGGGCTTTGATAAAAACCGTAAGACTTTGCTAGTTTTGGGCGGTTCCCAAGGATCACGTTTTATAAACGAGAGCATCGCCGAATTATTGGAAGGGCTACTACTAGAGCATCAGTTAATTTGGATTACCGGTGAAAGAGATGCGACAGCCGTAAATTACCGCATTTCTAAATTACCGGCCGATAAACGTAAATACGTTAAACAGTACGGCTTTGTCACCTCGGAGATGGCTGATATTTATGCCGCTTCCGATCTAGTTATTTCACGTGGCGGTAGTAATGTCTTATTTGAACTTGCAGCACTTGGTTTGCCGGCGATTTTGGTGCCGATAGAGGACACCGCCGGCGGGCATCAAATGGAAAATGCCAAATATTTTTCCCGTAACGGGGCTGCCTATATACTAAGTCAGAAAATTTTGACACCCAAGAAACTGCAGCATACAATTAAATACTTATTCGAAAATCAAGAAGAGCTGGCCAAGCTCTCAGAAAAAATCAAAACGCTTTCTCAGCCAGACGCGGCTGATTTGGTGGCAAGAGAAGTTTATAATTTGGGGGCAAGACAAATTGAGCAGATTCGACAAAATCAGAAAAAAGGATAGATTAGTCTATACCAAGACCGAAAAGGAAAAGCCAGAGCGGAATGGTAATTGGTTTAAATTGCTTTTGGTATTCTTGACATCCGGCGGAATTATTTATTTTATGTTTTTTTCTGGATTCTTTGACATTAGAAATATCGAGGTAGAAGGGTATAGCTATCCGGAAACGATTAAAGAAGAAACAGATATTTATATTAACGGGGGACTGACGCGACGTAATATATTTATATTTAGATCACGTAAACTCAAAGAAGCTTTCTACGGCGACGGCAGCATTAAAACTATTGAAGTCAAGAAGGTATATCCCTCTAAAATTAAAATAAGAATCGAAGAATACAAGCCTGCAATCATTTGGATCTCGGCAGGGGAGAAGTATTTAATTAATGAAGGGGGAGAGGTCATCGATAAAGCCTCCGACCAAATACTAGCCGAGGTTACCGATGCTTCAAATATTAAAGTGGAGAGAGGAGAGAGGATCGCCTCCCCCACTTTAGTAAAATTTATTAACCTTATTGGTGAAGGCTTCGAGACTGCCACCGGCTCTAAAGTTATTAAAATAACTATTTACGATATTTTAACAGACGTGCATATTTTAACTTCCGACGGCTGGACAGTTTATCTGGACGCCTCTAAAGATCCGGCTGCACAATTAAAAAACCTGGCCCGGGTCTTGGAAGAGGTAAGGAAGTCGGGTAAGAAGATTCAATATATTGATTTACGTCTCGACACCAAGGCCTACTACAAGTAAACAGTTAGTTAATAGAAGATTACTATAAAGTCGCATAAGATATATTGTGCGACATTGGCTTATTTAGCTTTATCGTGATGTGTTGGTCATGTAAATAGATACGTTTTTTGGCTTAATATAAATAAAAAGTAATCGTTGCCCCCTTCCTTGATTCCGGGCATCAACCAATTAATATTTAATTATTTATTAATAAATAACAGCCCCTTTCGAGACTGCTTATGGACGTCTACTTTATAAAGATTTAATCAAATTTAATAACTTCGCCTTCTTTGATATTGTGAGGCTGTTTTGACGATTCCATAATCTTTACAACCTCATGAGGGTGAATTGTCTTAACCTTTTTAAAATTCTTAGGGGTGATTACTCTTTCCCTCTCTTTTACTGAGGAGGGGAATTGCGGTTCGGCCCTGTCTTCTTTAACTTCAACTTTCTTATCTTTTGCTGGGTGCTCTGCCCTCGGCACTTCCCTATCGGCTGATTTTTTTTCATCAGATTCTTTATCATTATTATCCCCGCCTGAATGAACTTCAGTTCGGGCAGGTTTTTTTTCTTCAACGGGCGTGCCTTTAGGTGCGACGACCATCTTTAAAATATCCGATAATACTTCCTTGTCGATCTTATCCTTTATTTTGACAGGACCTTCTTTGCTTTTTGCATCTAAAGATTTACGATATTCATTAATTTTTTTATTAAGTTCAACCTCGTCACCCAACTTTGATTCAATACCTAAGAATTTAAAGCCTCCCCCCTCACCTTCGCTAATAGCCTTTAGTTGTTCTATAACTGTCTCTATATCTCCTACCCAGATATCGGGTGCTTTATTGCTTGGAAAGATTTGATAATTATCTGGCTCAAACATATCTACTTTTACCTTATAAATTTCTCGATCCCCCTTCTTGTAAATACTATCTTTCACACGCCCTTTTAAATCGGGGACAAGATTATTCGGTTTATGACTCGGCAGAAAAACATATTTGTCGTCACCATCTTTATGTCTGACAATATAATCGGCATTATCCTCAAAATACCTTAGGGTAGCTACCTCGTCGTCCTTTGGAAAACCTACTTTATCTGTGGCCGGTTTCAAATGAGCCGTACTCTCAGCGATTGCTTCTTTAACGGCATCACTTCTTTCGGCTCTTCCACCTTTTTTGTCGGCTTTCCTAACAAGGGGTGCTTCAAAGGAAGTGTCACCGCTACTGGCTTGTGACTCACGCGGTTTTTCCGGCGTTTCCGGCAAGGGTGAACTTTTTGGGCTCATAGCCTCAATCGTAATACCGGCCCATTTTGCGACGTCCTTTTCTACTCCGTCGCGGGGATGAGTATATTTTTCGCGGGAATTAGTTACGATATCTTTAACGTTGCCGGTAGTTTCAGACGTGATAGTTAAGGTTTTCGCCGAAAAGGCCGGCTCAGACATGCCCTCGATAGTCATCCTGATATAAACGTGTTGTCTTGGCAGGTTAATTAAATCTTGAGACTCGAAAGGCGGATTAAATTCTTTTTCCAAGACTGATGCGTCCCCAGCGCCAACGCGGAAAGTAACCAGGGTACCGACGTTGCCAAAAACAGCTTCACGGACCTTTTCATCCATTTGGGCAATGTATTGGTTAGCCATAATTAAACTCAGGCGATATTTACGGGCTTCTGAGAGAATATTTTCAAATGATTCGGTCGCAAAGTTTTGGAACTCGTCAACGTACAAAAAGAAGTCCTTGCGTTCTTCTTCCGGGATGTCCGCCCGGCTCATGGCTGCAAGTTGAATGGAAGTAATCATCATTGAACCCAAAAGAGAAGCATTGGTTTCCCCTACCCGACCGGTTGAAAGATTAACAAGGAATATTTTCCCTTCATCCATTAGTTTGCGGATGTTGAAGGTTGAGTAAGGTTGGCCAATAATATTTCTAATTAAGGAATTGGCGGTAAATTGTCCAACTTTGTTAAGAATAGGTGCAATCGCCTCGGTGGCGAATTTTTCTGAATAGGATGCAAATTCCGTGGTCCAGAATTTTTTAACGACCGGATCCTGAATGTTGTCGATTATTTTCTTTCTAAAATTTTTATCTGTCAGCATCTGGACTACACCCAATAGGGTTGAGCCGTCGGTATCTAGTAGCGCAAGCACAGTGTAATTTAGAACGTATTCCAAACGGGGGCCCCAGGAAAACCCGAATATCTTTTTAAAGGTGCCGACAATACCTGACGCTATTTGGATTTTAAGGCTATCATCAACCACTTCCATCGGGTTGTAAGCAATCGGGAATTCTCGATCAGAGGGGTCAAAAACAATAACATCCTTAATTCTTTCCGACGGAATTTTTTTGAGAGTGTCCATAATCAAATCGCCATGAGGATCCATTACAGCCACACCCTCACCTTTTATGATGTCATCATTGATCAAATTTTCGAGCAATTTTGTTTTACCCATGCCGGACTTACCGATGATATACATATGACGTCGACGATCATCGCGTTTAATGCCGAAAACCTGTTTATGACTACGGAAATTTGTTTCACCAAAAAGTGTTAAATCAATTCCTTCGGTGTTGGTTTGATCCGGCAATGTTGTCGGCGGTTCACCGGTTTTGGAGGTAGTCCAGTTGATATTAGGTGTTTCTACTGAGGTGTGAGGCAAGTGATAAATTGAAGCCAACTCTTCAATGTTTAAGTGAAAACCTTTGCTATCGAATATGCCACCTTGAAAAAGACGGTTACGATAATCGGAATAAGCAGCATGGGAGTTATAAAGCCTGCGGCCCTTAAAGCCGTTGAGGTTAGTAGTATTAAATTGTTTAAAAGCACCAAAAACGGCATTCAATCTTTCGTTAACCAAATTCTGCTCTTCGCCGCGATAAATCATGCGGATTTTAACCATGTAACCTAATTTTTCGGCCTTCTCTTCGACGGAAGAGAATCGTCCTTCATCTTCAGTTGAAACAACCACTTTACCGACTCCGGGTACAGTTGCGCCGGGCGGCCCGAAGATCACAGCATTAATCATATCAATTACTAGTCTTACCGGTTCGGTTAAGATCCACGCCAGCAAGTTGTTGCCGGAATAGACAATGCGTCCGGTTTTCTTTTTGGAAATCCAATCCAGGCCTTTTCTTTTCCATTCTTCCGGTTCCGGTTTAGCCAAAATTTGAATCCAGATTTCCTCATTCCCCTTCTCTAATTTTGAGAGAACGCCGGTTATACCTGCGAGCGGGTCAACGGTAAAGTTGTTAAAGGTCTTGATAGGCAGAACATCACTTTTTGTCAAAACGATTTCCGAGGCCGCAATATAATGGTGACCGCCTTGAGGGTCCTTGAGAGAATAATCCTCTATTTCCGTAATTTCGGCTGAGGGATATTGCGCGTAAATTTGGCCTTCGACAAAATCTTTTAAATGACGCGGTGTCCAAACATAAAAACGGATAGATGTCGCATCCGCGACCATTTCAAAGCTCAAGTGTTCCTGAATTTTGCCTTGTCTGACAATTTCGGTCTTGGGACGTAAAATACCGTGCAGAGTCGCAAACATCATCTCAGCTGCTGTCGGTGTTTTATCGTTAGTTTTGGGAATCTTTAGTTGAAGAACAGTATATTCGTTTTTTTCGAGGTAATTTGCTTTGCGGCGATTTTGCCAAGCGAAAATAAAGAGGAGAAAAATAAAAATCGGCAATGCCAAAATGAAAACTGAAACAATCCCCTTTAGTATTTCGATGACAACGTCTGACATGTGCTCCCCTAATTTAAAGTATATACTGCTTTGGCTACCCTTTTAAATCGGTTTTTTTGTAAATTTAAGACAACGGTGCTGTCTTTAACAATTCTCTTAATTTGAACTCTTTTGATAATCTCGTTTTTATGCAATGGCTCCCCTGCTTCTTCTAGAACCGTGACAATAACTTCTTCAACGACGCCGGGAGTATAACCCCATTCCGAAAGCGCATAAATACCACGGCCAATCAGTACAAAGTCGTTATTTTTAATCAGTTCATTGTGCACAGATTGCTTTGTGACGTTCTTAGAACCCATCTGGCTGATTTTTTCCGTTAGTTCCGAGTAGTGCAACGGTTTAGTGTGTTTTTTTAGAATAAACTTAGATTTATCGCGGATGCTCTTTGGATTAACATGCGGCCAAATTATAAGACCCCATTTACCATCTTCGGTTGTCATAGTCGCTTTGGTGGCTTCCAAAATTGCTTCAATATAAAGCTCATCTTCTTTAAGAGAAGTCGCGATTTCTTTGACTGTCATTACCTTATTATTTTTTTTCAGTAATTCGATAGCGGCTTTGGAAACTTCATTTAATTTATAGTTTTTAGGTTTACCCAGAACCCAGGTGGGTCTTAAGGTGTTTGATTCCTTTACTTGATTTAGCTTTGGTGTGAGGTGCAAGATAAACGTTAAGGCATTCGCGTCTTCTTTGCCGGTGATACCGAAATAACCAACAAGAAAATCTTCGGTCAGAATCCCCTTTTTGCTTTCAGCAATTTTGTCGATTTCGGTAATAATATGTTTTAAATCGGAGTTGACACAATGGCCACTTATTTTTTTCACGGTATTATTAACAATCTGGCGGATTCTTTCGCGAGTCAAATTATATTGAGAACCGATGGCGTTTAAAGTTTTGGGAGACTTGCCTAAACCGAAACGATCAGCCAAAATTTTAATTTCACGTTCCTTTTTAATTTTGGGACACGTTGAAATTGAGTTAAGTGCTAACTTAACCCAGCCGCCCTCAACGAATTTCGGTAACTTATCGGCGTCAATAAGTTGTAATTTCTCAGCCATAGTAAATAAATTATAGCAGATTTAAAAGAAGGTGTCAACAAATTTTATGCTTGATGAGTGGGTTCTAAAAACTTTAAGCCCATCTCATTTTTTATTTCGGACAACTTTTTTTCGTACCCATCTTTTGTGTATTGGACGTTGTAAATACAATATTGTTTATGAGAAAGATTTACACAAGCAAAGCAATTGCTGCAATCCTGGCAGT
>CAYZJN010000014.1:0-9154 GCA_964479115.1 uncultured Candidatus Saccharibacteria bacterium
AATAATAGAAATCCTTAAAGTAATAATGAGCGGAATTTTCGCCACCAAAAACAGCATCTTCTTTACGCATTTTTTCTTTGATAAACGAATGGCCGGCTCGGCAGATAGTTGACACACCACCCGCCTGACCGACCAAGTCAAGCGTCGCCCAGGTTAAACGTGGGTCATAAATAATTTTTCCGCCGGGATATTTTTTCAAGATAATTTTGGCCAGCACACCAACCATGTGGTATGGGTCAACAAATTGGCCGTTTTCATCAAAAAAGAAACACCTGTCGGCATCGGCATCCCAAGCCACACCAAAATCAACACCGCTCTTTGCGACAAGTTCCGCCATTTCGGTGCGGTTTTCCGGAATCAGTGGATCAGGCCGGCCTTTAGGGAAAGAGCCGTCCATTTTAAAGTTGAGTTTTACCAACTCAAGCGGTAATTGTTTGGCCAATGCTTCCAAGACCGGAACGGCAGCTCCGAAATTCGGATTTACCGCCACCCTAAAGTGTTTTAATTTTGCCGTATCGACAAATTGAAGGATTTCGGAAATATAATCAGCTAAAACGTTCTTTTTTTCAACCGTGCCAAGCAAATGAGATTTTGAAAATTTTTCATCAGAAAGAGCCATATCCCGAATTTCATAAATACCAGAATCGCCGGAAATCGCCTCCGGACCCCGTTTTACCATTTTGAGACCATTATATTCAGCTGGATTATGCGAGGCCGAAATGGTAATGCCGCCGTCATAACCGTAATGTCCAACCGCAAAATAAAGCATATCGGTAGTGATTACACCAATATCAATTACGTCAACACCGGCTTCGGTTAAACCTTTTACCAGGGCTTTAAAAAGCTTTGGGCCCGATTTACGAACGTCGCGTCCCACCACCACGGTTTGCGGCTTTACAAATTTGGCATAAGCATGCCCGATGCGACAAACCAAATCTTCGTTAATTTCTTCGGGATAAATTCCCCGGATATCATAGGCCTTGAAAATTCCAGCAGCGTTTTTTGTCATAACCATATCAAACCAGAAATTTAGTAGTAAATCAAATAGATATCAAGATTAGGAGAATTCAAGTTCGGGCGGTGTTCAAAAACAATGTAGCCGTTACTGTAGTACGGTTTTGTGGGCGTAAATCCTTCAAAAGTTAATTTTTCGGACTGTTGCGTCTCGATATCATAGACAAAAATACCGCCATCATTAAAAGCCGTAATTTTCCCCTCATTGATTCTGGGCCAGGTAATTGTTCCCGTTGTCGGGATTATTTCGGTTGTCGCCGTTTCAATATTATATAAATAAAGCTTATTTCTTGTGGCCCAGGTTATATAGTTTTTCCAAATATCCGGGCTGACCTGCAGCGTATTTTCTGCGACCAGAATCTCACTGCCCTCCAAAATATCTTCGTAATAAATATCCGTTCTGTTGCTTACTCGTGTATCGTTCCAAACAACTTTGGTGCCCCAAATTTTCGGCACCCGCTGATTCCCCGAAACAGCAACTAGCCGCAAATCCCCCACTTCGACACCATCAAGACCGAAATAATAAATGTCAAAATTTGAACCGTTACGCATATCCGACCAGACAGCCAGATTATTTTCAGAAAGACTGGGAGAATTTTGCATATAGGGCATGTTGTCGGAATTCAACTTATTGACCGCTCCTGTTTTGATATTCAAAGCGTAAACATCGGTATTGGTAGCTGGCGAAGAGCTGACAAAAACGACAAATTCCGAGTTCGCATCCACCTCTGTAGGCGCATTTACACCCATGCCTGTTATAGGATAGGATTTGGGGGTCATGTCGCTTAGGTCAAAATAGTTAATTAGATATTTTCCAGGCTCGTAATAACGATAATCGCCCCAATAAACCTTGTCATCCTTAATTATCGGGTTTGATTGTAATGAAGCATTGGTTTCGATGGGAATCGGGTTATTGGCTTGAGTATAATTTATTTCATCCGACAGGCCGGGGAGTCCGTTTTTGTAGATAACAGATACGGCATAATAATATGTGCCCGGTCGCAGGCCCTTGTCTTCGTAGCTTGTTACTTCTCGATCGTCAGTCGAAAATATCAATTTTCTTTTATTGGGATCCTGTGTCCCGTCCATTTCCTCTGAGCGGTAAATTTCGTACTTCTCAAAATCTTCGCTTTCAACTTTATCCCAACTAATTTTTGAGCTGTTAATTTCACCAGGTTCGATGGTTGCTGAAGTCGAATTTGATGGTCGATGTGCATTAATGAAAATTGTGGGATTCAAATATCCAGTCTGGTCTGCTGTTTTGGAATATCCACGGTTTCTTTCGATGGTGATATCGTTTCTTAATTCAAAATGCAAGTGGGCAGAGAATTGATCATGGTCTCCCTTCCCGATACTGCCAATTTTTTCGCCCCTTCTTATAGACTGTCCATTCTGGACGTCAACTGTCTCCATGTGAGCATAAAATGAGTCCAGTTGTTTACCATCTCTTGTAATATGCCTAATAATCACTATATTCCCCCACACGGTTTCGTAAGTGACTTTGAGGACTTCTCCATTCGCAATCGAAAATACGGGTTCACCGAGGTCACAATCTCCACCGCATTTTTTATTCCAATCCTCTCCTAAATGGTAGCCTCTAAATTTTTGGTTCCAAACTCCAAATCCCTGAGCATCATAAAAACCTTCACTATTTGGTCTACCGACAGGAAAATCAAAGCCGTCAGCCCGCAACGCAAGATTACTTGCGTCACAAGTTAAAAATGGCACTAGACAGAATAATAAAAAAATTAATAGACTAGTTGACTTAATCGAATCGGAGATTTTGAAGGATTTCTTCATAGTAATCTAGTAATGCTGCATTTGTATCTGTTGGCGTATAAGTTAGAACATAAACTGTCCCATTTTTTTGGCCTATCCATAAATAGGAAGTTTGAGTAGTATTACCGTCAAATATTACTGCGTCTACCTTATAATATTGGCCCGAAACATTATCTAATTCCTTCACTCTCTTCTCTTGCACAACTACATCTGACAATTCACTATCTTCCACCATATAAAGTTCACTATCAAAAACCTTCAGGGATATCTGGGCATCATTAAGACGATCAGTGAAAGGATCGACTGTTATGAAGCCTAATTGGTTAACGGGCGAATTATCATAAAATTGTGGTTTTGTTTTCCACCCTTCAGGATATTTTAGTTCGATACCCAAGTCAGCATTTATATAAGACTGCCAACCTTCTGTCCCTGTTGCGTTTGCAGGAGCAGTATAAACAGCTTCAACCAGCGGTTCCCCGACGGCTGGCCAAACATCCGCAAGCGGTTCAGCAATATTCTCTTTGATGCTTTCCCTAATATCACCTCGTGTGTCGCCTGGTACAAAAGTTGGTTGGTCCTTATGATAAATCAGATAAAAAAAGTAGCCGATTCCGGATACAGCCAAAAAACTCACAACTACAATCGATGTTACTAATATCGTTTTCTTTTTGCCATTTTGAGGCAAATTTTCTTTTTTCATAAACTCCTCGATTTCTTTTTGTTAATATAATAAAAACATAATCACTTTACAATAGT
The DNA here is from genome assembly GCA_964479115.1 of uncultured Candidatus Saccharibacteria bacterium. GTDB lineage: Bacteria > Patescibacteriota > CPR2 > UBA1875 > UBA1875 > CAYZJN01. The sequence goes on from CAYZJN010000014.1 coordinate 3,550, forward strand.
TTTTTTACCCCACTACACTAATATATATTAGTGTAGTGATGATAACGGTTTATGCCATTGATAAACCATATTTATTTTCCAGATATTAAACGGTGAATCGGGGTTGCGCCTTTGTATTTTATAATTTTTTTAGGCTCTCTGTATTTGGCTTCTTTTTCTTTAACCACACCCGCAGACCGCCTAAATCCGTAGCCAATACGGTTACTAACTCGCGCGATAATAACTGGGCTTAAGTTTAATTTTTCTCTAATTTCGTTATAAGAAATGCCCTCCGCAAGCATCTTGCCTGCGGCAAGTCGTCTGGACATATCATTTATTTCGCGAGGAGTAAGGATTCGATCAAAAAGTTCAGTGAGTTGTTTTTTATCTTTGGCCGCAAGCACCGCTGCCAACATTGTTTCGATTTCTTTTTCATACCATTTTTCACGTGCCATAAATCCTCCTTTCACTACACTAATATATATTAGTGTAGTGCTATGATTATGGTATTTCAAGAGCAAGGATGGTATTTTTTGAGGAGGCTTGTGAAGTTTAATGGACCGAGCAGGTAATGCAGGGGTCATAGGCGCGGACGAGCATAGTGAGTTCGCGTTCGCGGCGCGGAATGGTGACCGATTTATTTTGACGCAGATATTCGTTGCCGTCGTCTTCCAGATTAGTTAAGTTTTGAACGGTTGGTGTAACGATGTCGCATTTTACGACGACACCGTTTTCATCAAATTCGTACATATGATAAAGAGTGCCCCGCGGCGCTTCCACTGCCCCCACCCCGGTACCAGCTTTGACTTTAAAACCGACTTTGGTACGCATTTTTTTACCCAAAAGATATTCCGACAAGCTTTGTTCGATAATTTCCAAAAAGTTAGAAATTTCAATTGCTTGCGCCAAATTATTTTTAAACGAATTAAACATTGGGATTTTAATGCCGAATTCTTTGATGGCTGCTTGTGTTTTAGGCATAAAATCTTCAATTTCCATCATATTCACCCTCGCCAGTGCGCCCACCATCATGCCGTGGCCGTTGTGAGTTGCGAATTTTGAGCTGGAATACGGCTTAACCTTTTCTTTAATAATGTACTCAAAATCAGCCGGAACGGCATCAACTTCGTCGGTTGAAATCAAGCGATTGCCTAAAATATCAACTTTATCGTCGCGTGTCAGGCTAAAATATTCAGTAGGTCTTTTAAGATAAGGATATTTAAGACCGGCAAATAGCTCAAGGGCTTCCAGAGCAAGGCGTTGACCGGAGCGAATTTTGGTAATTAAGTTTTGAATTTCAGCATCCTTTGGCACCGAAAGAAAACCGCCGACAGTCGGTGTTACCGGATGTACTGCTCGGCCACCGATTTTTTCAATAATTTCATCCGAAATACTTTTGAGGCCGGTTGCCAACTTAAAAACTCGCGGATTTTTTTCATGTAGGTCCAGTCCGCTTTTCGCGCCCAGATAATCTGGCAAGGCCAGAAAAAAAGTGTGCAGCGTATGCGATTGCACTATTTGGGCTGCCTGTAAAGCACGGCGTAAATTCAAAATGGCATCATTTATTTCCACCCCAAAAGCATCTTCAATCGCGAGCGTGGCTGCAAACATATGCGAAGTCGGGCAAACACCGCAAATTCGGGCGGTGATAAAAGCAATGTCCTTATAACTTTGGCCAATGACTAATTTCTCGAAAAGCCGCTCTCCTTCATCAATTTCCACCTGAACCAAACCGGAACGTTGGGAATATTTCAAGCGGCCGTGACCCTCGATTTTAGTGATGTAGTGGTTAATAATGCTGCCGCTCATTTTTTACCTTTCGGTTTACCTTGGTAATCTTTATATTCCGGCGTGTGACGTAAAAACAATTTTAGCGCATTATCAAATTCTTTGTCGGAAAGTTCATCTTTGGTCGCTTGTCGCAAGGCTTCCAGGTTGGCATCAGCAACTAGGCCAGTGCAGGCATAGCATCGCAATCCGGCACTAGGGCAAGGAGCGCCGCAGCCGCCTTGTGAAATCGGCCCCAAACAAAACCCTTCATCTAAGAAAAGACAGGGGTTTCCTTTGATTTTGCACTCAAGACAAACCGGCGCATGTTTCGCCACAAATTTTTTTCCAACAAAAACACTCGAAAGCAACCTTTCTAATTCAGCTGGATTCACCGGACAACCCATTAGATGAATATCAACATCAATATAATAAGATACCGGTTTTGGTGCCCTGGAACTTGTTTTATAGTTTGAACCGTAAATATCCGCGATATTGGAATCACGCGCGGCCTCCGGCAAAGATGATTGAACACCGCCTAAAGCTGCACAGGTCCCCAAAGTAACAATTTTTTCGGAAACTTTCCGGGCTTGTTTCACGATTTCGATATCTGATTCGGAAATCGGACTGCCCTCGATAAAAGTCACGTCAAATGGTCCCTCAGAACCGGCCTCGAAACCTAGGCGCCAATTAACAATTTCGAAATCGTGCCCGGCCGAAAGTAGTTTTTCTCGCAGAGCGATAAACTGCAATTCGCAGCCTTCACAATCGGTCAGATCAAAAATAGCGATTTTCGGTTTTTTCATGCAAAGGCCTCTTCGTTATATTTTATTTGGGCATAGGAAAAAATCGGCCCATCAAGACAAACATAAAACTTGCCACAAGTGCAGTGCTGACATTTGCCGATGCCACATTTCATCCGCCGCTCCAATAGCAGATATAAATCGGTTTCGGCGACTCTTTTCCCTGCATACTGTAAGCAAACCGGCTTATACATCATCGGCGGGCCGCAAACAAGCATGATTGACCCTTTTTTAACCTCGGCTTCGTCAAAAAGCTTGGTAACCTGTCCAACGACACCTTTCCATTTTGCATCACCCTTATCAACCGCCAGATGAAGTGAAGCAAATTTTTGCCAAGTCGGATATTCATCGGCATAAAGCAATTCACCCGGAGTTTTGGCGCCACTTAAAATCGTCAGTGATTTAACCAAATTTTTATTCAAACCAAGATGGTGAATCAGTGAGCGTAGTGGGAAAAGTCCAATGCCGCCGGCCACGATAACAACGTCTTTACCTTTGATTTTAGCCAAGGGAAAGCCATTACCGAAGGGACCGGAAAATCCAACTTCATCGCCAATCTGGAGCGCACAAATTTTTTCGGTCACTAAACCGACTGATCGAACAGCCACTTCAAACCCGCCGTTTTCGTCGGGAGAAGTAGTGATGCCAACCGGTACTTCACCAAAACCAAAAACCGAAAGCATTACGAATTGGCCGGGTACAAAACGTAAAGACTTGCCCGATTTTGGCATAAGTCGGAAAGCCATCACGTCGTCACGCAACGGTGTTCGTGCGGTAATTTTAGCGATTTGGGGGATGTAATCGTGTTCCTTCATTTTTTACCCTTAGGTTTATAATCTCTTTTGAGCCTTTCCAAAACAGAACGGTAATTAATTTTCGCCGGACAAAAAACAGTACAGCGTCGACAATCCACGCATCCCGGAAAACCGTATTCATGCGGCATTCGCGAAAATTTATGATAATACCAATTGTAGATTCGATCGGCCAATTCCGGGCGAAAATTATGATTGGAGATTTCGGCAAAATTTGAGAGCATGCAGGAATCCCAGGTGCGCTGACGTACCCCACTTGGCTTTTCCTTTGGCGGCAATTCAACCGTATCTTTCGTATCAGTACAGTAACAAAGCGGACATGTAAACGAACAGATGCCGCAACCGAAACAGATTTGTGCGAGTTCTGTCCAAACAGGATGATGCCGCGATTTATCGATAATCTCCGCTAGCTCTGGATCCCAAATTAGGACATCCTTTTTTAGATTTACTTTTGGAACTTTTAGATTATGAGTTTCAAAAAGTTTCGATGAGGTTAATTTACGTCCAAAAGGTGTTTTGGCAAAAGAAACATAAGTGTCGGGTTTAATTTTTTGCAGATAAAGGTCGAAACCTGTGCCCCTAGGTGGTGAAAAATGGTCCAGTCCGACAAGATAAGTATCTTCAGCTTTGTCGAGATAGGGTTTGTCAGAGATTGGCCTTTCAAAAACTTTTTTGAGCAAGTCCAGGCCCTCTAAATCTTCGACCGATAAGCCAAAAAGAACGGTTTTTTGTGGTTTGGGAGCGGTAATGTCGCCCTTTTCATAGCGAAATAAAACATCTTGCGGCGGCAACAAAAATTCTTTTGGCGGTAAATTGGTGGCGGGGTAAGAAAAAGCCAGTTTTTGCCCTTTTTCGTATTCCTTAAAAACTATTTTGCCGAAAGAAGAATGCTCGTGCTCTAAAACCGGGACAATCACACGGTAGTTTTTGGCTAGTTGTGCTGCCAGTTCTTCCAATTCATTTTCAAAAATTACTTTTGCCATTAAGAAAGGGCCTTTCCGATTCGACTCAAAACTTCCGTTATACTTGATTGAGATTTGACGATATAATCAACCGCTCCCAGTGCAAACGATTTTTTTTTGGTGCCCGGATCATCGAGCGCTGTCAGCATGATTACCTTAGTATCAGCAATTTCAGGTGTTCCTTTGACGATGTCTAAAACATGCAAACCATGCAGATTGGGCATCATCACATCATCCAAAAGCAAATCAGGTCTGATTTTATCAACCAGGGCTAATGCCTCTTCGCCATCAACTGCCGTCCAGACTTGATAGCCTCTGGCCTTTAGAGCCGACTCATACAGCTTGAGCAGAGCACGGTCGTCGTCGGCTACTACTATTTTGGGTGCCTTCATTTCATTGCCTTTCTCGCTACCTTTATTAAATCACCTAAAGTGCTTTTTGACTTAGAAAGATAACGACAAGCCCCCAAGACACAAGCCCTGCGGGTTTTTGAAGTGTCGTCGAGATCGGTAATGATTATCACCGGCAAGTCTTTTTTTTGAGGTTTTAACTGGCGCAATTCTTCAATTTCAGTGGCTGTGGTTTCATCAAAATCAAGCACAATCAAATCGGGCCAATTTTGCGACAGCTTCAACATCGCCGATTTGATATTTTCGGCCGTTTCGACAGCGAATTTTTGAAAAGCAATCGCCTTTTCGTAGGCAAGGCGTGATTCCTTATCACCTGAAATGATTAAAGCCTTGGTCATAACCCTCCCATAAACTAAGTTCAACTTGTTTTATTATACTATTACCCAGAAGGCTCGCAAAGTTGGAATTTAGACTCTTGACAGGCATAACCTGCGAATGATATATTAATTTGGCACTCTGACACCTTGAGTGCCAAAGGAGATAAGTTGGATTCCCGTAAAGAAGCAATTTTAGAAGCTATCGTCCATGAATACGCTGAAACCGGCCAACCGATTGGCTCGATTGTTTTGGTCAAAAAATATCAATTCCCATTTTCGACCGCCACTATTCGGGCTGAAATGGCAGAACTGGAGCGACTAGGGTTTTTAACCCATCCACATACTTCTGCCGGCAGAATTCCAACTCAAAAAGGTTATAGGTACTTTGTTAACTTAATTCAAAGCGAAGAAGCACTTTTGGCACCAGAAAACCCGGTTGCCAGAAAACTCATTCTTTCTATGAATGACCGTTACGAAAGAACGGTGCGAGCAGCGTCAAAAATACTTTCGGAACTGACTCACAACATTGCCATTTCTGGTCTCCCGGGAGAAATC
>CAYZJN010000015.1:0-9021 GCA_964479115.1 uncultured Candidatus Saccharibacteria bacterium
ATTTCTTATGTCGAAGATCCTGCTAAACTTTCGGAAATTGCCCAAGCCGAGAGGCCAACCATTATTATCGCCGTGCCACGTCTTTTTGAAAAAGTTTACCAAGCCGTTAAAACTAAAGCGGAAAAATCTTTGGTTAAAAAATATATCTTTCGGTTGGCCTTTTCCGTTGGTAAAAAGATGCCCAAAAATACCTTTGCTTACAAATTAGCCGATAAGGTGGTTTTTCGTAAAGTGAAAGATGCTTTTGGCGGGGAAGTGCGCTTTTTCGTTTCCGGTGCTGCTTCACTGGCACGGGAAATTGGGGAATTTTTTGACGCTCTTAATATCCCAGTTTTGGAAGGCTATGGGCTGACCGAAACTTCACCTATTATTTCCACTAACACCCTTGAGCACCGCAAATATGGCACGGTGGGTCGGGCACTTGAAAACCTAAACATCAAAGTTACTAAAGCCGGTGAACTTCTGGTTAAGGGCCCGAGCGTATTTACTAAATATTACAAAAATCCTGGGAAAACCCGCGAGGCCTTTGCTGCGGATGGTTATTTCAAAACCGGGGACCTGGTGGAAATTGATGCGGCCGGCTTTATTAAATTCAAGGCCCGTCAAAAAGAAATTCTAGTGCTTTCAACCGGCAAAAACGTTTCACCGGCGGCGGTGGAAGAGCGCCTGCAGCTGGTTCCGGCTGTGTCTCAAGCCTTTGTTTTTGGTGACGGGCAAAAACACGTTGGTGCGCTTATTATAGTTGAAAAAGATCAGATTAGCGGTAAAACCAAATCGCAGCTTCATGATTTTATCGCGCGTGAAATAGAAAAAGAAGCCAACCCACACCTGGCTGCCTACGAACAGATAAAAAAATTCATCATCCTTAAAACGCCCTTTTCGGTCGAAAACGGGCTTCTGACGCCGACACTGAAATTGCGTCGTCCCGAAATCGAACTTAAATACGCTCGCGAAATCGCTTCAATTTACGATGAAAATGCCTAATGTTAATATTATAAAAAGGAGGGGGAATGGACGAAAATCAAAATAATAATCCAATAGATGGGGTTGGCCAACAAAACCCTAATCCTATCACGCCAGTGAGCCAGCCGGAAGCCACAGAGGTCAATGCAATACCTCAGCCACCGGTTGTGCCAACGCCTGCTGAAGCAATAGAAAATCCCAGTATGCCAGTCGCTGAAAATGGCGTACTGCCACAAAGCACAACCCCCGGTCCTTTGCCGGCAAACCAACCGAGCGTCACTACCGGATTTAGTGACAATATGCCCGAAAACATGCCGTCCCAAGAAAGTAATCCCTACGATTCTATGTCGACAAACCAGCCTGCAAGTCCAACCAATAACGAACCGGTTGACAATATGTACGCAACGGCAATGATGCCCGAAAAACCCAAAACAATTTTTGACAATTTCAATTGGAAAAAGTTTGTTTTATGGCCAGCTATTATTCTTTTGGGGCTATCGATTCTCGGTGTAGGCGCGTATCTCGGTTATCTTTACTACATTAAAAGCTCTGATGCCAGAATCCTTAATAAGGTTTCTCAAAATATTTTGAATGCCAAAAATCTTAAAGCTGATTTCAGAATCGGCACTTCTGGTGTTTCGGTTAAAGGTGAACTCCTTGTAGATAAAGACCAAGATATTAAAGGCTCACTCAAAAATGACCTAATTCCACTTGAAATGATATATATCAGGGAAAAAGATACAGCCTATATGCCGGAATTTTCGTTGGCAAGTAGTAAAGATTCTGATTCTAACGAATTCACGGAATATAAAAATATGTACAGCGCAATTGAAAAATACGGTCTCAAGGAAATTGGTTTGGATTCACTTGATCCGAACAAAAATTATTTTAATGCCGAAAACGTTAAATTTTTTAAACGTGTTGGCGAAGAAAAAATAGATGGCAAGAGCCTCTATAAATACAGTTTCGAACCTGACGAAAAAGCCAAAGAAGAAGGCTTAAAAAAGGCTAATGATACCTTAAAAAAAATAAATACTTCCAGTTATTATATTGAAGAACCGAATCTCAAAACATTCGAGTCTAAAGTGTTTATTTGGGTAGGAACGAATGATTTTAAGGTCCATAAAGTCGAAGGAGAAACAGGCGGCACCTATGACTATCAGGTGGGGAGTTACAAATGTCTATATGAAGAAGATGATGATTTATGCATTGATACCGAAAAAAATACTGAGGAAGGTAAATTTGACTTTGAATGGGTGCTTGAGTTTGATTACGACTACAATGAGGATATAGAATTACCGGAGGGCGCTAAAATTACTAACACCATTGACCTTGCCAATGTGGAAGCTGAAAGCGCAAAAACGAAAATTAAAGCCGATGGCAGGGTAATTCAAGCAGCAGTCGAGTCGTATTATTATGATAATAATAGATACCCCGCCAACTTAGAGGCAATTAACAGCACTAAATACCTCTTTAATCACAAAGATATAGATTTTAGCAATTTTGATTATCAAACTGCAGAAAAAGGCTACACCCTTATCATCAAATATAACGGCGAGAAAATAGACGAAATAAAAAGATGAAAAAGTTCTTTGCCATTTTTATCCTTGTTCTGATTTTTCCACTGATTTTTCTTTCTTTAGTGGGGTTGGGTTTTCGGCAAACTTTTTACAAGCCGGAATTTATAAAATCGGAACTCGTGAAATTCAAAGTTTATGAAAAAGTTTCTGTTAATATTCCTGAAATTGTCAAAAGTATCACATCCGGTCAGAAAGAAGGCGAAGGTGCCGAAGGTCCGGAAACGGCAAGTCCTTTTTCGCTTTCCGAAACGGTTGCACTGGCGCAAAAAATTCTAACACCAACCGAACTCCAAGGCATTACCGAAGCAGCCATTGACGGCGCTTGGCCGTGGTTTTTTAATTCCACTCAAGCTCCGCCCGAAAAAACCAGCATTGCGTCCATCAAGCAAAAAGCCGAAGCGGAAATTATGAATTCCTTTAAGCAAAAATATGATGCCTTGCCGGTTTGCCGCAGTGCTTCTCAGTTTTCGGGTGATTTTTTTGGTGCAAACGCTTGCCGGCCGCGTGGTGTCACCTTTGAAATGCTTAAAACTCAATACGAAACTGAATTGGGTGAATCAATCACATTCCTCGGCAACTTTCCCGATAACCTAGATCCGGAGCAGATTATTCAAAGTGATTCCGGGATGCAAAAAACCTACAATAATCTAAAGCCTTTCCAGCCGGTTATCGCAAGCGGTCGGTATTTGGTTTTTGTTTGGCCGGCAATTCTTCTTATTATCACTTTTTTTCTTGCCCGCATGTTCGCAGATTCTTGGCGCAAAACTTTCACAACGGCCGGTCTGTTTTTTGCAGGTATCGGCGGACTTTCGTATTTAATCGGCGTTTGGTTTTTTGAGTTTACTCAGTCGCAAGTTGCTTTTTGGGAGGGTAAAATTCCGCTATCGCAATTTGTGGTTTCGGAAATTATTAGTCCTCTGCGCATGGATTTAATCGTTCAAACCCACCAGAGATTTAATCTGATAACTCTAGGACTTATGGGTCTTGGGCTGATTATTGTTGCCATTTCACTTCTTGTTATTTTTATCATCGACAAACACGACCAAAAATCCGGCTGGAGCCTTAAGAAGAAGAAAGTTTAATCGTAGTTGTTAAAAGGAATATGCCCCGAGACCTCGGAGCATATTCCTTGTGCTCTGGGCCGCGGGGCATTGATGGTGTGGGGCTACTGTAACCACACCAATGTGTGGGTACGTCTGCCTACCACGACCTTTGATCCGACGCCCTGATCGAGAAGTGCTTTGCCAAGAGGGGCTTCCTCAGGGACAGCTACTATCTCGAAGGGCTCCGATTCGGGGCTTGCCCTGTATTCGATTGTTGCAGAGGCTTTGCCAGGTACGATGAAGGCCAGCAGACGTTCTCCGTGGTCATCGAGAGTCTCGATGATTGAGAGCCGTTGAACCTTCGTGTGGACTGTCTCGTCCCACCCCTTGGGTAGGATTGAGAGTTCACCCAGCCCTTCTCCTAGACGCAGCGCGTTCCGACGTGCACTTTCTGCCATGTGTTGATTCTGGCTTCGATTTGTGTCGCTGTGCGACTCCATCGCCGAAGGGTAGCCAGCTGCCTCTTTCTCGAAATACGTTGCATTTCCGTGGGCAACCGCTACTGTTTCCTCAAGTGCTCGAAGGACGAGCTCGAGGATTGTGGCTTTGTCAAACCGCTTAACCACCTTGATTCCTCCTTGGTGTATACATCTTGGATAAGACGATATGCATTGTTACATTTTAATAGTTATTTGTCAAGGTTATTATTCTTTCAGATTTATTCCTTATACAATTTAAACTTAAAATATTAGCATGGTAACACGCTGAAGCAATCCTGCTGATGCAGTCCTTTGAAAGGAGGGGAGCCAAAGTGTTTGCTCATAATGATTCACTAAGAGTACGCATCACCCGTCGCTGCAATTTGAGTTGTGGCTTTTGCCATGAGGAAGGCGGCGATACTGCGGCTGAGATCACGATGGATCAGATTAGTCGAACACTGGAGTTTGCGCGTAGGCATGGTTTTCGCAAGTTCCACCTTACGGGTGGAGAGCCTACCCTGCACTCTGGTATCGTCGAAATCGTGAGAGCAATCACTGAATCGGACTTTTCCTGCGGCCTAACAACCAATGGACAGTTCGAGCCCGGGCTCCTCTCGGAGCTGAAAGATGCTGGTATTACCAGCGTCAACTTCTCAATTCATACCGTCGATCCCGCTGCTTGGGCTCAAATCCAACAGCATACTGACCTAATGCGATCAGAGCGCCAGATAGCTCGTGCTATCAGCAACATAAAGGCCTCTGTTTCATTGGGAATCAGGACGAAGGCGAACATTGTTGTTGGACACGATCCCTTCACTGCTGTCGACGTTGTCGAAGCTCTGCGGGGGACAGGAGTGGAATTTAGGCTTCTGAACGCCCTCGGGTCCAACGAGTCTCTGATAAGCATCTCTTTTCTTCTTGCGCACTATGAGGCAAGGATGACTAGTGAGATGCATGTCATGGGCTCAAGTCAGTACCGCACGACGTATGACAGTACTGTGGGCGACCTTGTGGTGAAAGAAATCCACCAATACAGGGAACTCACGGTCTGTAAGGGCTGCAAGGAGAACTGTCACGAGGGTTTCTACGGTATTCGCATTGTTCCTTTGAGCGGAGACGTTTTTGCTCGTCTCTGCATCCATCGGACTTGCGATTCTACCCTAATGCCACTAGAACGGTTCGAATCCAGCCCACAACTCGCTGCAATTATTGCGTCCGGAGGACTTAGGGGGGTGCATGATGTCCGGAACAGCACAACGGGGCTATCCCTTTGTCGTGCTTGAGTCGCGAGACGGTTGCGGAAAGACCACAGTATCGGAAGCTCTAAACGCAATCCTAGGCGGCTCGCTAGTCAAAACACCTTCAGAACCGGTAGATCGGTTTCGTAAGGTGTACGACAACTGCGGGAACTACGAAGCACGGTACCTGTACTATCTGAGCACCTTGGTACTTGCGTCCGAGAAGATCGAGATGCTGCTCCGGGTCGGGCCAGTGGTTTGTGATCGCTATATCTCATCGGCGGTCATCTACCACCAGCTCTTGGGCGTCGATACGTCAATGGTTGACGTGGCCAAACTCGGGCTCATCCAACCGACTCTTACCATCTGCCTCATCTGCGACGAAGATGTACTACACGAGCGGATGTATCAGAGAGGTGAGGCGAAGGAGGATCATATTGAGGATATCATAAGCCTCAATGAGGTAGATCGACTGATGCGGGCAACCATACCGCAACAAGTCGACACCAGCACCACAACACCCTTGGAAGCTGCGCAGCTGATAGCTGCTATGCTCTGAGGCAATAGGGCTCTGGCCGGAGAAGGACTCCGGCTGGGGCCCTTCTTCAATTTACAAACAAAAATTTTTATGGTAATTTTCTTTTATGAATATAGAGATCGAAAAGAAGTTTGAAATTAATGATTATCTGACAGCTAAATCAGAGATCCAAAAATTAGGAGCAAAACAGGTTTCTAAAACGCAAGATGTTGATTCATATTTTGCCGTTCCTCAGAAAATACCTAACACCCGTTACCTTAGAGTTCGAACAAAAAACGGGAAAAGCACGATAGCTTATCACGAAGTCGTTAATAATCTAGAAACAAAAGAATGGGAAGTGGAAGTTTCTGATGGGAATATGGCGAGTGAATTAATCACTAAATTAGGATTTAAAAAAGAGGTAGTTGTTGACAAAAACCGGGAAAAATTTCAATTGATGGATGCTGAAATTTTAATAGACAATGTTAAGGGACTTGGCTATTTTGTAGAAATTGAAGCGCCCAATGAGGTTATGTTAGATGAAATTTCTTGTAAGTTAACTCTTGGAAAGCAGATAGTTGGGGTGGGTTATCCAGATCTAATTAAAGCAAAAGGTAAATAATGAGAAAGGCTCTTAATAGTGGTTCACTCAGAAAAGAGAATAAGACACTTTATAGGAGCTTTTTTGCTAATTATGATCTTGTAGTTTCATCTCCTGGTGGTGCAATCTTAGCCGGAACTTTTACTGACCATGTCGGAGGCCCCGCGCTGCACCAAAAGATACCACTTCGAAATTATTTAGGGGTTAGTATTATTGATGGTGATGCAATTAACTTTGAAAATTATGGAACTTTCGATTATTACACAGAACAATTCGTCCGTTTAGATTTAAAAAGAGAGTATATTGATAAAATTAAAGCACTTCAGAAGAAAACTTCTGATTATTTGGGCAGGAAAGTAGGTTTAAAAGTCGGTATTTTGAATGAAATTCCAAGAAGGACCGGTCTAAACAATCCTGGAACAAACGCATCTAATTTAACTGCAACATTTTTGCTCTTAAGTGGACAGCTAAAACCAAAAGGTCTTTCTATGTTTCAGGATGATTTATTTTTGGTCGAAGAAAAAACAAGAAAAAAGATAATAGAAACTGCTAAAGAATTTCATGCGATGTGGCTGGGAAGAAAAAGTTCAGGTTTTGGGGTACTTGCGAATATGGTGAATAGGCCAGATATTTTAGTTTATAACCCAGAATCAGAGAAACCCGTTTTAGCTATAAACGATATATTCCAGCCGGAGGTTCCCAATGATCTTCCTTTTGATGTTGTAATTGTTGGGACATCAGATCGATATGACATTGATTTTTCCTTGCGCAAGTATGATGAGGTGGAAAACATTTTTTCGATAACGGATGCGGATGTATTGAGATTAGAAAAGGCTTTTTGTCTAGACAACAAAACAAAGGATGGTTTCCCGGTTGCCCTAAGAAAAAGCTACTATAGCGCTGTAAATGTTACGGGTCTCGCAACGGTTATTGCAGTAGGTAAATTTATTGAAAATCCGAATATGGAAAATCAAAAAATGTGTCTTCAGCTACTAAATAGCTCTTACGATATCATTAATCTTTTTGGACAAAATTTTATTCGCAAAGACAAGGTTCATTCACTAATAAAAAAATATTTTCATGAAGTGCTAGCAGATATGCCTTTTGCTATTACAACGGGAATTACCAATAATCTTCTGCTTGTAACACCGCGAGAATCTGTAAGGGATACTTTGCCCGGTTTGGAAAAATATCTAAAAAGTAGATTAAATTTTGACATTTCTTTCCCGTTCATCTCTTGGACTGACGAGAATGACGCCGAAGGAGTTGTAATAGAAAAGTGGTGTGAATATAATTTATCCCCGAGTTATGTCCCAAAAAATTGTTTGTATCTTTACACGATAAGACCGCAAGAAATGATTCCAGAAGTTATCGCAATTGATAACAGGGAGTTATTAGAAAATGATTTTGATATACTTTTTGACGAAGATGATAAGAAGATATATATAAAGGGTGTCAAAGTAACATCAAGAGAATTGCCAACAGTCGCTGCCACTATAAGCCTTTTTGGGCAATTAATGATTTCAGATAATTTTGTTGTTAAGTCTGACGATTTACCTAATCAGTCATATTTTCTTGATAGAAATGAGCTTCAAAGCAAAATTATAAGCCCATTAAGGATTTATGTAGAAAAATCTCTCGGTAAACACCTTAATCTAAAAATTAATGGACGTCTTTCCGAATTTAAAGTTTCGATATTTCCTTCTGATATCAAAATTGGTTTTATTAAAAGGTTTTAAGTACCATAAAAAACCTATAACCTGAGGAATAACTCTATTCAAAAAGGGCAAAGGTTGGCGAACGCGAATGATGCGTCGTTACTCTTTGCCCCGGTTGTGGAATGCTCGCGCGATTGCGATCACACCTCCGACAATTGTGACCACAAGGGCCGCATAGCCGAAGCCGATACGCTGCGTGAGCGAAACCACGCTCACTGCTCCGTAGACGGAAATAAGAATCAGCATCTTCCTGTCCGGTTTTCCGGCTACAAACACGTAGCCGTAATCCAAAAAGTACGAACCCGCCATCATAGCGAGTCCCAGAAAGAAATCACGGGCAACAAGGACCCAGAGGCCCCAGTACCAGATTGCTGATCCGACGATCCAAAGCGGAAACCAGATTTTGAGGCTGATCTGCCGCTTTTGGGCCGAAGCTTCCATCTTTTTAAGAAGCAGTGAGAGGTGACGACCGATGAAAGAAATCACCGGCTTGCCTCCCTTCAAGGTACCACTGACAAGAGGCAAAGTATATCATAAAAAAGCTGATTAGTCAATACAATATAGCGGTAGAAATAATTGGTGCGATGCGTTTAATTCTGTGATAATATTTAAGTGCATTTAGCAATTATCTTTAACTATGAAAAAATATAATAGTTTTTCTAAAATAAAAAAAATAAAAACACTGCGAAGTAGCAAAAAAGAGGTTTTTTGTGCTGAGATAATCAGGGAACCGTCTCAAAATATCAAAAATCACCGCCACGACGAACTGCTTACCGAAATTCACGATCTGGCCAAAAAAGGATGGGGTGATTTTGACGCCAAGTATTTGGAAAAGAGTGTGCTGGGGTCTTGTCCAACTGCGCCGCGCTGCCGAGCAGCACG
>CAYZJN010000016.1:0-8976 GCA_964479115.1 uncultured Candidatus Saccharibacteria bacterium
GCATCTGTGGCCTCGAGGCACTTTCTCGCGGGGCTAAAGAAGTTCATTTTGTAGGCGAAGATATTGATTCATATCGCATCATCGAAGAAAACCTCAAAACTTTAAAAGTTGATGATGCTGTTCTTTCAAAAGAAAGCATCAAGGAATATTTGTCTGATTTAAACCCCGAAAAAAGGTTCCGAATAATTTTTTTCGAAGTCCAGTCACAATCCGATAATGGGTTGGAAGAACTTCTAGTTGAACATTTAACAGACGATGGCTTCATGTTTATGATGGTGCCGGTTTTTGGAGGTGCTTTTAAAGTGCCGACAAAAATAAAGGGCGGCTGTATTCAGGAAACACGTGATTGTGAACAGAGAGTGGTATTGGTAGTTACCAAGGCTTGTGAAACAAACCCTTTATAAAGTAGCTAAAATTTGTTAGAATGTTTTGGCTATCTTCACGGGGTAAATAGCGCGGGGATGTGGTGAAATTGGTATACACGCCAGTCTTAGGAACTGGTGCCGTAAGGCGTGGAGGTTCGAGTCCTCTCATCCCCACCAATAAATAATCAATAGGAGGAAAACATGTCAGAAATAACATTAACCGATGCAAATTTTGCTAAAGAAATAGAAGAATATAAAGGTGTTGCGATTGTCGATTTTTGGGCTGCTTGGTGCGGACCTTGCCGCATGATGGGTCCGATTTTTGAAGAAGCAGCCAAAGTGGGTAAGAGCGCTAAATGGGGAAAATTAAACGTGGATGAAGCCCCCGCTACTGCTCAGAAATACAGCGTGATGAGCATCCCGACTTTGATTGTTTTCAAGGATGGACAAGTTGCCGAGAAATTAGTTGGTGTGCAGGATAAGGAAACATTATTATCAAAAATAGAAGGAAAGTAATTTATGTCTTATAAAATCCTCGAACAAAAAGCATCTGAAATAAAAATTGAAATCACAATCGAGGCGGAAAAGCTCAAAAAGGTAACCGAACTTGTCACGGCTGAACTTTCCCAGACTGTTAAAATTGACGGATTCAGGCCCGGCAAAGCGCCGCAGCTTGTGATTGAAAAAGAAGTCGGTAAGGATCGTTTTTGGGCTGAAGTTATGGATAAGGCTATTCCGGAAGCTTTTTACGAGGTGGTAGTCAAACAAAAATTGGTGACAATTTCACAACCTAAAGTTGAGGTAAAATCTTTTGTGCCGGGGCAAAGTCTGATTTTTGTTGCAACGGTAGCGGTATTACCGGAGATGAAAGATTTGAAATATAAAGGTCTCAAAATCAAGGAAACCAAGACAGCGCTTAAAGATGTTGAAGTTGAAAAGGCGCTTGAAGAACTAGCCAAAAGAATGACCAAAGAGGTTGCTGTAGAACGAGCCGCCAAAGAAGGGGATAAGGCCGAAATTGATTTCGAAGGTTCGCTCAAGGGATTGCCGTTTGACGGTGGCACTTCCAAAAATCATCCGGTTGTTTTGGGCTCCAAAACCTTAGTACCGGGCTTCGAAGAAAAACTGGCCGATCATAAGGCGGGGGAAAACTTCGATATCAAAGTAAAATTTCCGGCCGATTATCACGCCGGTAATTTAGCAGGCCAGAATATTGATTTTAAAATTAAAATGAACTCGGTTTTAGAATTACAAGTACCGGCCATAGATGAAGAGTTGGCCAAAAATTACGGCTTTGCCGATTTGGCCAAAATGCGCGAAGAAGTTAAAAAAGAAATGAACTTCCAAAAAGAGCTCGAGGAAAAGCGTAAAACCGAAGATAAGATTATCGCAGCCATCATCGAAAAAAACAAAATTGAAGCGCCGGAAATTTTAGTGGAAGAACAAACCCACCAAATGATTCACGAGGCCGAACATAATCTTTCTCACTCAGGTCTGACGATGGAAAAATATTTGGAAATGAGTAAAAAGTCCTTGGCGGAAATTGAGGCTGAAATGAAACCGGAAGCTGAGCGCCGCGTTAAGGTAGGGGTTGTTTTTGGGGAAATTGCAAAATTGGAGAAGATTGAAGTAACAGAAGCAGAAATTAACACCGAAATCGACAAAATGATCGGATTTTCGGACCCGAGTGTTAATAAGGATGATTTAAAAGCCGCATATGAAACGCCTGAAAAACGTCGTGAAATCGGCAATAACATAATCATTAAAAAGACAGTTGATAAGCTTTGGGAGTATAATATAGTTAAGCAGTAATTGATAAATCTGAACTGGTAGTCCTTCGACTTCGTTCAGGATGGTCTTCGGCCAGAGGCATATATGAAAGAAAACAATCAAATACTTGTTCCAACTGTGATTGAACAAACTCACCTGGGTGAGCGGGCTTACGATATTTACAGCCGTCTTCTTAAAGATAGGATTATCTTTTTGGGTACACCGATTGACGATAACGTTGCGAATATCGTGATTGCCCAGCTATTGTTTTTGGAGGCCGAAGATGAAAAGAAAGACATTAAAATATTTATCAACTCGCCCGGCGGCGTTGTTACTTCAGCCATGGCCATTTTCGACACCATGGAATTTGTGAAGCCGGAAGTTCAAACAATCTGCGTTGGCCAAGCCGCCTCTGCCGCTTCAATCCTGCTTTCGGCCGGTGCCAAAGGAAAAAGATATATGCTTCCGAATTCGCGGGTTTTAATTCACCAACCGATGGGCGGCATTGAAGGTCAAGTTACCGATATCTCAATTCACGCCAAGGAAATTTTGCGAATTAAGGACAGATTAAACGAAATACTAGCGCAAAAAACCGGGCAGCCACTTACTAAAATTAAAACTGATGTTGAACGTGATTACTTTATGACTGCCGAAGAGGCCAAAAAATACGGCATTGTCGACGAAATAATCAAAACCAAAAAATAATATGAAAGGCAGGCAAGCATGATTTTTATCTACACTACCTGCGCCGATAAAAAAGAAGCCAAATTAATCGCAAAGACTCTAATTGAGGAAAAGATGATTTCAGGTGCTAATTTTTGGGATTGCGAAAGTGCCTATGCCAGTGACAATGGGGCATCTGAAGCAAAAGAATGCGTTTTTGTTTGTCAAACGGAGGATATCTTATATGGCAACGTTAAAGAAAGAATTAATGAGTTGCATTCGTATGAATTGCCGATAATTTCCTCTATAGACGTTGAAATGAACGAAGAATATGTCTTTTGGATGGAAAAATACCTAAAATAAACTTGTTGACATTGTGGATAACTTAAGGTAATATTTATCTTGCCTTAATTTTTTTAGAACTTATATCAGGTGGGCGCCAACTTACAAAGAAATAGTAACTAACCCTTAAAAGAAAGGGAGCGTTTTTTTATGTCGAAAACAATTGAGTCTATGGGGAGTGATAAGCGAAAATATTATCTCGCGACCCAAGAAGTTTTGAATATTCCGAATCTCACGGAAATTCAAACAAAATCTTATAACTGGTTTCTGCGGGAAGGAATCAAAGAAGTCTTTGACGAAATTAATCCTATTGTCGATTATTCCGGTAAGCTATTGGAACTTTCTTTCGGTAATTATTATTTAGATGAACCAAAATATCCCGAAAAAACCGCTAAAGAAAAGAAAATCAGCTACGAAGCTCCATTAAAGGTTGAAGTCCACATTAAAAACCTGCAAACCGGCAAAACCAAAACTCAGGAAATTTTCATGGGTGATATTCCGCTAATGAGCATGGGCGGCAAGTTTATTATTAACGGCGTTGAGCGTGTTGTAATTTCACAACTGGTACGTTCCGCCGGTATTTTTTATAACGAAGTTGAATATTCCGGCGACCGCAAACTTTTCAAAGGGAAAATCATTCCCGGTCGCGGTGCGTGGCTGGAATTCGAAACCGCTTCTAACGGTGCCATGTATGTCAAAATTGACCGCAAGAGAAAAATTCCGGTCACGACTTTGCTGCGTGCCTTCGGACTTTCGACTAACGAAGAAATAGTTAAAACTTTTGCCGACGTCAATACAGATCCTGAAATTGATTTTGTGAATGCTACTCTAGAAAAAGATCCGTCACAAAATACCGACGAGGCTTTTATCGAAGTCTATAAAAGAATCCGTCCCGGAGATTTGGCTACGGCTGAAAACGCTAAACAGTTAATCGAGGGCATGTTCTGGGATTTCAAAAAATACGATATCTCCCGCGTTGGCCGCTATAAATTCAATCAAAAATTTAATTTGAATTTGCCGAATATACCCGAAAATCGAATTTTGAGAAAAGAAGATTTGATTTTAGCAATCCGCGAACTTATCAACCGTAACGTTACACAAGGTGAAGTAGACGATATTGACCATCTTTCTAACCGTCGCGTCCGCTCAGTCGGTGAACTTTTGCAACAAAGATTTCGAGTTGGTGTTCTTCGTGCTGAAAGAAATATCAAAGATAAAATGAGCACGGCCGAACCTTCAACCGTCAGCGCTTCGTATTTAGTAAATGTCCGTCCGATTGTCGCGGTGGTCAAAGAATTCTTTGCTTCATCCCAACTCTCGCAATTCTTGGACCAAATTAACCCATTGGCCGAACTTTCTCACAAAAGAAAACTTTCCGCGCTCGGGCCGGGCGGTCTTTCCAAAGAAAGAGCCGGCTTTGAAGTTCGCGACGTGCACAGAACTCATTACGGCCGGATTTGTCCGAACGAAACACCAGAAGGTCCAAACATCGGTCTTGTAAACAATCTGGCAACCTATGCCAGAGTTAACGATTTCGGTTTTCTGGAAACTCCATATCGTAAAGTTTTGAGTAAAATCAAAAATGACGGCAAATCAGCTGTCGGTTTAATTTTAATAGAAAATATTAAAGCCAAAGGTGCAATTGTGGCCAAAAAGGGCGACAAAGTCTCTGAAACTTTAGCTAAGAAATTGGCCAAAATTGAAGGCTTAGAAACGATAAAAGTTAAACCGCAAGCAACTAAAGAAATTGAGTACTTGACTGCTGTTGAAGAAGATAAATCAGTTGTGGCTCAAGCCAACACCATTCTTGATGAAAGCGGCTATATTCTTGACGAAATTGTAACGGCCCGAGTTTCCGGTGAAGCCGCCGAGATTCCGGCACAAGAAATTGACTACATGGATGTTTCCAGCTCACAAGTCGTTTCTGTTGCTACCGCGATGATTCCTTTCCTCGAACATGACGATGGCAAAAGAACTCTTTTGGGCGCAAACATGCAACGTCAGGCTGTACCTCTAATTAAGCCAGACGCTCCGATTGTCGGCACCGGTATAGAAGGTAAAATTGCCGCCGATACCGGCATGACCATTTTGGCTGAAGAATCAGGCACGGTTGAATCCGTCACTGGATCAATGATTAAGGTTAAATATGATAAAAAAGGTGAAATTGTCTACCCGCTGGAAAAATTCTCCCGAACCAACGACGGCACTTGCATCAACCAGCTTCCGGCTGTAGAACAAGGTCAAAAAGTCAAAAAGGGCGATGTTCTGATTGACGGTCCCTCTACTGAAAAAGGCGAAATCGCCCTAGGACAGAATATCCTTACTGCTTACATGGTTTGGAAAGGTTATAACTATGAGGACGCTATCGTTATTTCCGAAAGACTTGTTAAAAATGACACATACAGTTCTATCCATATGGAACTTTTCCCAATTGATGTACGAGAAGGCAAACTGGGGCCAGAAACCGTTACCCGGGATATTCCGAATGTCGGTGAAGACGCACTACGCAACCTAGACGAAGATGGTATCATCCGTGTCGGAGCTGAAGTTTCGCAGGGCGATATCCTTGTCGGCAAAATTACACCAAAAGGTGAAACTGAACTTTCGGCAGAAGAAAGACTTCTTCGTGCCATTTTCGGTGAAAAAGCCCGCGACGTTAAAGATACTTCACTTCGGGTTCCGCCTGGAGTTTATGGTAAGGTTGTTGAAGTTCGCATTAAGGAACGTTCTAAGGGTGACGAACTGCAAGCTGGTGTCCTAAAACAAATCGATGTTATTGTTGCCCGCCTCGTTAAAATTACTGTTGGTGACAAGATGGCTGGACGTCACGGTAACAAAGGTGTTATCGCCAGAATCGCTCCGGTTGAAGACATGCCATTCTTGGCAGACGGCACTCCAATCGACATTGTCCTAAACCCGCTTGGTGTTTCTGCCCGTATGAACGTTGGTCAGATTCTGGAAACTCACTTGGGCTGGGCTGCCGCTACTTTGGGTTTTAAAGTTGCTTGTCCGGTGTTCATGGGGGCTTCTCCCGCTCAAATTAAAGCAGAATTAAAAAATGCCAAACTCCCGGAAGACGGCAAAACCGTGCTTTACGACGGACATACCGGTCAAGCCTTCGAAGGACCAGTTACTGTCGGCTATAACTATATGTTAAAGCTTCACCATATGGTTGAGGAAAAAATTCACGCACGTTCAATTGGCTCATATGCCATGGTTACGCAACAGCCGCTCGGCGGTAAAGCGCAATTCGGCGGCCAGAGATTCGGAGAAATGGAAGTCTGGGCGCTCGAAGCCTATGGCGCCGCTCATACTCTTCAAGAAGTTTTGACTATTAAATCTGATGATGTGCTCGGACGTTCTAAGGCTTATGAGGCGATTATTAAAGGCGAAGATATTCGTGAACCACGAGTTCCTGAATCATTCAATGTTCTAATTAAGGAACTGCAAGGTTTGGGCCTTTCAATCGACCTCCTACAATCTGATGGCACCAAAGCAAGGGAATTCTCCGCCGAAGAAGTAATTGAAAAAAGTTACGAAAAAGACATCAAGGAAATGAAAGACACTAAAATTATCGAGGGTGATGTCACCGGTACAGAATTGCCAGCGATTGACATCGAAAAAGACGAACAAATAAGCGATTTTGATGTAGAAGAAACAAAAAAAGCTCCAAAGGAGGACAAATAAATGGCAAATCTAAGTGATAAAACTCCAGATATGGGTCAAGTCGATTTTAATGCGATTAAAATCGGAATTGCTTCTCCTGAAGAGGTTCTCAAATGGTCACACGGTGAAATAACAAAGCCGGAAACAATTAATTATCGCACCCTCAAACCAGAAAAAGATGGTCTTTTTTGTGAAAGAATTTTTGGTCCGGAAAAAGACTGGGAATGTTACTGCGGTAAATACAAAAAAATCAGACACAAAGGCGTTATCTGCGACAAGTGCGGCGTTGAAGTTACTCGTTCAATCGTTAGACGTGAAAGAATGGGTCACATCAAACTAGCTGTTCCTGTTACTCACATTTGGTTTTTGCGAGGCGTTCCGTCTTCTGTTGGTTTAGTTTTAGGAATGTCTGTTCGCGATTTAGAAAAAGTCGTCTACTTCATCAGCTACATCGTAACTTCTGTTGACGAAGAGGCTCAAAAGAAAGCCCTCGAAAATATCGAAAAGGAATATAAAGAGAAGAAAGCTTCTCTTGGGAAAGAAATAAAAGACGATAGTGAGCTCGAAGGCAAACTGGAAGAACTTGAAGCCACTCGTAATATGGCCAAAGAAGAAATCGGCTCGCTCAAAAAATTTGCAATTCTGTCTGAAATAAAATACCGCGAATTCTCAATGAAATATGGCAATGTTTTTAAAGCCGGCATTGGTGCGGAAGCCGTTCGTGATCTTTTGACTGAAGTTAACCTTGAAGTTATCGAAAAAGAACTGGTTAATGAAGTTGAAAATTCTCAAGGTCAAAAACGTAAAAAAGCGCTCAAAAGGCTCAAATTAGTTCAGGGCTTAACTTCGGCAAAAATTCGTCCGGATTGGATGATTATCTCAAATCTGCCGGTTATTCCGCCCGGGCTTAGACCGATGGTTCAGCTTGATGGTGGCCGCTTTGCCACAGCCGACTTAAACGATCTCTACCGACGTGTGATAAACCGAAATAATCGTTTGAAAAAATTGATGCTACTCGATGCACCTGAAGTTATTATGAGAAACGAAAAAAGAATGCTTCAGGAATCAGTTGATGCACTACTTGATAACAACGCTCGACGTGAAAAGGCTGTAGCCGGTGCTGGCGCTAAACGAAAACTGCGTTCGATTGCCGACATGCTGAAAGGTAAGCAAGGTCGTTTCCGACAAAACCTTTTGGGTAAAAGAGTCGATTACTCCGGCCGTTCCGTTATCGTGGCTGGTCCAGAATTGAAAATGGACCAATGTGGTTTACCAAAAATGATGGCGCTAGAACTCTTTAAGCCATTCGTTATTTCGAGATTGGTTGGCGAGGGGATTGCCCACAACATTAAAAGTGCCTCACGAATGATTGAACGTGGTAAGAGTGAAGTTTGGGACGCACTTGATAAAGTTATCGAACATAAATACGTGCTTTTAAACCGTGCTCCCACCTTGCACCGTTTGGGTATTCAGGCCTTCTTACCGATTCTAATTGAAGGTAAAGCGATTCAAATCCACCCGCTTGTTTGTGAAGCTTACAACGCTGACTTTGATGGTGACCAAATGGCTGTTCACGTACCGCTTTCCAGAATGGCACAAGCTGAAGCCGAACAAATTATGGTTTCGAAGAAAAACCTCTTAAAGCCGGCTGCCGGTGAACCGGTTGCCAAGCCGCGTCACGAAATGATTTTGGGCGTTTACTGGATGACTAAAGAAAAGGAAGGCGTTCGAGGTGAAGGCAAATATTTTGCCTCTAAAGAAGAAGCAGTCAGCTTCTATAATCTCGGTTATATCCATCCTCAAGCCAAAATCAAGGTTAAATATGAAGATGAAATATTGGATACAACCATCGGCAGACTGATGTTTAATGAAGTCTTGCCGGAGAACTTCCCGTATATTAACGAAGAGGTTAACAACAAAAAACTAGTTGCTTTCGTTAAGAAAATTTACGAAGAAAAGGGCTCAGAATTTACTACTGATTTTCTTGATAGCATTAAAGATTTAGGTTTCAAATTTGCCACCATCTCTGGACTTTCCATTTCTATGGATGATGTTCAGGTTCCGGAAAACAAAAAAGAGATTTTGGCTGAAGCCGAAACTAAAATCGACAGCATTAGAGAACAGCTGGAGCAGGGCTTTATTACCGAAGATGAAAAATATTCTCTTTCCT
>CAYZJN010000017.1:0-4107 GCA_964479115.1 uncultured Candidatus Saccharibacteria bacterium
CCGGCAGGCACAAAGCTTGAAAAAACCATCGGCATAAATAGCATAAACACGACCTTAACCGGTCCCAGGTAAACGTCCGGTAATTTGGCAAATTGCCAAAACGAAATTATCACCTCGTGCAAATCCTCTGCCTTCTCGAAATAAAAGGAAAAACAACCGATAAGTAAACTTGTCGAATACATTATTGAAAGTGAAGCCAGACAAAAAATCGTGTAAGCTACAATTTCCGGCAGTGTAGTGGCGTGCCCGGACTTAACCAGGCCGTAGACTACCACGGCAACTCCCATAAAAAAGGATGAAAATTCGCGATACTGCACTCGTTGCAACGTGGCCATGAACTGAGCATCAACCGGCTTTGTCAGAATTCGATCCAGTTCCGCTCGGCGCACGTAAGCATCGAATTGCCCGAAATTATTAATAAAAAACGTGAAAAACATCGCATCAATAATAACAAAGGTTCCGATAAGAACAATCATTTCCGGATAAGTCCAGCCACCAATGGAATTAACGTTGCTATAAATAGCGCGATAAAAAGCCACGTTAAAGAATGTAAAAAGCACCAAGTGAATCATGGAAATATAAAAATCCGCCCGAAATTCCATCAGTCTCATGGTCGAGTATCTAACGAGTTGACGATAAATTTTGAAGTATCTTTTCATTTTAGTTTCCTATGGCCTTAAATTTTTTGATTCCGCGCGCATAAAGCATTCTTTCGATAACGATAAAAGCTATTGTCCAGAAAATTCCTACGGCAAAACCAGACACAACTTGAGATTGCGAAAGCCGACCAAGGTAAAGATCAATCGGAAAACCAAAGGTAGAACGGAACGGCAGCAAATTTAAGATTCCGGAAAGAGTTTTGCCGTAGAAGGACAGCGGCAACATTTGTCCTGAAAGATAAAAGTTGAGACTCCAGCGAAAATAAATCACCGCATCGGCTTTTTCCAGCCAAAAAGCAGCATAGCCGGCAAACATAGCAAAAAAGTAATTTAGGAGCCAAGCAATTGGGAGCGACAAAAGAAAAAGTCCGAAATTTACTGCTGAGGCGCATTGAAAATATTTTCCGAAAACCAAAAGTCCGGCCACAAAAACCGGCATGGTAATCAGCGCCCGCAGCATTCGCTGCGAAGTTGAACTGGCCAAATAAGTAACGCGGTGAGACATCGGCCGATAAAGAAAGGAAGCAAACTGACCGCTCTTAATACGATTGGCAATATTCCATTCAATGTAAGTAATAGTCATACGATCAACAAGATAAACCAAAAAATAATAAGTAATAATTTGCGAAAGATTGAAACCGCCCACCGTGTTTTGACCGGAATAGATAAAAGTCCATAAAAAGAACATGATTAAGAAGGGCAAGCTTTCCACTACTGCCCAGAAAAAGAAATACGAGCGGTACTCAAGTGAGCTCTGCCAATCAAAGCGGATAACCGCCCAAAATATACGTAATATGTTCTTCATATTTAACCTTGGTTTTAACCACCCCGAGTATGCTCGAGGGGTTACATTAAATTATCATGCCTTGAGATTTTTACATCAAAAAACCCCGACGCTTGCCGGAGTTTATGCGTAGCACTGATTTGGCTAACAGCTTAAACCAACTGAAAGTCAAATACCCCGGCAAAATTTGATAATGTTATTTCGTTGCGCATTGGTTTTTGACTTCCTTTCTAAAGCCGTTAGTTAATATTAAAAAAACTATAGCAAAAAAGTTAAGCTTTGGCAAGAAAAAGATAAGCGCCAGCCGGAATGATCCGAACTGGCGCTGTGGCTATTTTGGACGAAGCTCTACCGCTTGGGCAGAAAGCCATGCTTCGCGTGATGATGTTAGCGTCCGGCTGGATACGATGGACCGCCGCGAGGAGTGAGTTTGAGATAGTCCCCCGGCTCGTCATGACCCAGTTGTTCATCAGCACTTCGAGGTTCCAGGAACTCGCTCCCGACTTCTTCTACTCCGCCTCTGACATAGAAGGTAAACACGCTTCGCATTCCAACGCGTTTCCTGATGCCGACGATGGGGTAGACGCGGTATACCGGTTGCAGCGTGAAGCCAAACTGTTCGCGATCAGCATTCTCGATCTTGATCAGTACTGGGTTCAGCTTGTCATTGGGATGCTGAATTGCGCAGCACCAGGCGTTGTTCGTGTCCGCCGCATCCTGGGTAAGAAGACCCACCAACGGCTTTTCCGAGTCGTTAAGATCGTACAGTAGGATTACCCTCCCTAGCTCATACGGCCCATTGACGACGGGCTCCGGTTCTACCGCGTAGTGCGGTATAACGAAAACCCAAACCGCAAGTGCCCCCAGAGACAGGCTGAGGACGGCAGCAGCAACGATCCACAAAATACGCTTGCTTGGGGTACCCATTTGTTACACCTCCCTCCGAGGCAGTAGCAATTGTTGGCGGAATTATACAATATTTTTATAAAAAAATCAAGTATTTCGCTTACGGTATATTGTTGTTAACCCAAACGCATAAATAACTAATTAAAATAGAGTCGAAAATTGAATAATATAGTAAAATTAGAGTGAAAGGAGATTTATGGAAGCATTTTTAACAACCTATGCGTATTTATTGCCGGTGTTGATTCTTTGGAGTTTAATTTGGAAGGGTTTGGCCCTTTGGCGTGCTGCCAGAAGAGGCGAAACAGCCTGGTACGTGGTTCTTTTGGTTTTTAATACCCTTGGTATTCTGGAGATTGTTTATTACTTCCTGATTGCCAAAACCGATAAAAAATAGCTTAAGATTTTAGGTTATAAGCTTCTGAAAGCCAAGCCAGCAGTTCGGCATCAACATCGTCTTTTGAATGTAAATCAAGGCAATTTTTATATAAGGTCTGTGTCGTCGGCACGGCGATTTTAACTCTCTTTCCTTTGAGAGCGCGAGTCAAGCCAAAGCGGATCTCAAGCCGGTCTTTTTTCGGCAGTGCCGCCAAAAAATCATAACGCCCAAAAAGATGAACGCAACAGGGCAAAGAAATAACCTTGCACTTGCCAATATTTGCTTCTATTTCGGAAAGGAGATAATTGAATATCTCCTGTGCCAATTCTTTGCCGGCAAAATGAGACTCCAAGGGCACACTTTGGCAACTATGCTGCTGACCTTCCCTTTCAAATATTCGCTGACATTTAGGACAAGTCCACATGGTTAAATTTTACCACAAACAATTAAATTTTTACCGCTGACTTTGATATCTTTTTCCGTCGTGAACGCAAAAAACACCCTCTTTGTTCACCCACTTCTGATTTTGTTCCTTTAAAAATAATTGCATCCCATCATTTTTTATCTTATTCAGGTTTTCGACCTCGCTCATACCGTATCTTTCCTTGTATCTTTTATCCAAGGTCTTGATGCTTTCACAAGGAAAATCGGTGCACTCATAGCAAAAGTAGCCAGTTCTTTTCTTACACAAACGTCTTTGGCATTTAATTAAACGGCCGTTAACTTTCCGACCGGGAAAACAACCGGGACACTTATTTTCGGCTCGTAAAAAATGAAGGCACAGCCCGCAATTCATGCCACAAGGTGCAATCATTTCGGCCTTAATGGCCTTCACTTTGAGGCCTTTCTCGCGTTTTCCGCAATCCGGAAACGCACAACTTTTCGAACCAGGTCATAAGGTATCGGCTGATCAAGCGGGAACTGAATGGTTCCCTTGCCCTTAATGTAAGGCTTTAATTCAGTTTGAAAGGCACTTACGCCCGATGGTGCTGGATAAAACCCGATGTGATTTTTGTAGGCCGCAAAGTGGACCAGGTTGCCGTTTAACTTAAAAGTTGGAATACCATAAGCAATCGCTTCCGTGGCCTCGGGTGCTTCTTTTTTGATGAGCTCTCTTAGCTTTTGGAGTATCTTCCGAGTATCTTCCGGGAACAAGTGAACATAGGCATTAATATCCTGATACATTTCCATGCCTAAATTTTATCACAAATTCAAAAACACCATAAACCGACATTTGGTCCATTCGCACAGAGTGATTAGGTTATCTGCCTGATACGTGAGATAATAGATTCAATGGAACTTATAACATACTCAACTGCCAATAGCTGGTATAGTGCAATGCATGAGAAGGGTTTTGTTGTCCCTATTACGCTTTGCCAAGC
>CAYZJN010000017.1:4117-8919 GCA_964479115.1 uncultured Candidatus Saccharibacteria bacterium
GAAAAATTGATGAAGGAAAAGAAGATTGATTTTGCCGAAGCCTACAGTACTCTTGAAGATAAAAAATTAATTGTTCTAAAAAATAAGGAATTCTTATTTAGTCCGTCTGCACGATAACAAAAAAGGGAAACTCTTATGATTTTTTGGGATTGAAATTAAAGATACTACTTGGCGTTGCAACGTAAAAATACTCGTCTGGATTACAGAAAACTCCGATCCGGCATAACTAAAATATATGCCCGTTATGGTAAAAGTCTTTGTCAAAAATCACAAACAAAATTTAAAATCATCGATATTATATTCCGATTTATTTTTCTATTTGAGAACAGCTGTAGGTTTTTACTTTTTGACCATTAATTATAGTTTGTTCGCTATATTTACAATCTGTACCGCAATCGTAATCCCACACACCCTCAAGCGCTTCCTGAATCCTCCCTTGGGACCAATTACGGCAATCATCCAAGGTTTTAAACCGCTCGGACGCTCGAATTGATCTTTCTTCGTTTTCAATTTTAAACAAAGATCCAATCCATGGATATTTTGCATCATTATTTTTCTGCCATTTCATGCCGAGGTAAATCAAAAGCACAACAACGGCAATCCCAAAGACTGCACTTAGAATTTTTATCGCTATTTCTTTTAAAGAATCACCCATACATTTATATTATCCCGCGTTCAGAACGAAGAGCTCTTTAGTTTATTCGCAGCCTTATCTCGTAGCTTAATAAACGCATAAACACCAATCACATAAACAATCAAAAACATAATATAAAAACTAAAACCGGCAAACACCGCTCTAAGGAAAAAACAGGTTAATGCACCCACGCCACCGCCAAAAAGTAGTGCCGGCCAGCCTTCTCTGCCTAACATTTTAAGACCGTTTTTAACACCCAGGCTTTTCACGGCTATATAAACGGTGGCCACCAAGGTTAAAACAGCAATAGTCAACAGAAAATTGCCTTGAGCCGGGTTGGGAGGCACAAGCCTTCCATTTACATTCAAGCGTGTAAATGCCGTAAATGATGCCCCAAAAGAGAAGACACACAAAGAAAGTGCCCCGATGACACCCCATTCCTCGGAAGTTAGTTTTTCGTTTGTCATTGCGTATTGCATTCTAAATCTCCTTTTTTATTATTATAACCCCAGAGTCAAATAGACTGCCATAGAGGTAGAAAATAAAAAAATTTGACTAATTATTTCTTATATTTAAGTAAGCAGAAAACTCCCTTGGTCGGTTTATAGATTCGATCCGGATATTTTTCAGGCAATTTCCATATCAGACCATTAACCGTTTTGGGATGAAGATCGGGATTAGATGATTCAATTTTTACACGCAGCTCCGACCACCGTAAACCCTCTGGGTTCATTTCCAAGAGCTCGAATACTTTCGTTTCTATTCGTTCTGTAGCAGTTAGGGGTTTCATAATAAAATCCTAACACATGGGGTGCTTCAACCAATTGGTAAACATAACAAAAATTAATTGTGGTTTAGAAAAATTATTTAGCCTAAATTCTATTTGGTCGCGCTGCTTGGGTTACCTGGCTCGGATCAGAACCCGACAAATACGAGAGTGAGTAATATTGGAGCCGGATAAATTTCTATTACGGTTATTATTAAATTTTTGTGAAATGGCACAATGAAAAAGCTTTAACACTATGGTATGGTTAATCTGTCATCAGAAATATTAAAAAAGGAGTGTAATATGGAAAGAGAAACAGAGGAAACAGTAACTACTAAAGAAAGTGATGTGGATGTAACGGTGAAAAAACCCGCAACAAGAGAGGCAAGCGGTTCGCAAACAGGTGCGTATTTGGTCTATTTCATTCTTGGAATACTGGAGATATTATTGGGATTCCGCTTTGTGTTTAAGCTTTTAGGCGCAAGCCTTTCAAGCGGTTTTGTGAGCTGGATTTACGATATGTCCAGTATTTTTATTTGGCCCTTCGAAGGAATATTCCGCAGAGGAACAACACAAGGTATCGAAACAACTTCTGTTTTCGAGCCGTCAACACTGGTCGCAATTATCGTTTATGCCCTTGCGGCTTGGGGAATTGTTAAGTTAATACAGATATTATCTGGTCAAAAACAAGATTAATAAAAAACAGAAAGGACGAAAATGAGCATACTCTATTGGGTGTTGTTTGGTTTGATTGCCGGAGGCATTGCTAATTTCATCGCACCCGGGTTTCGAGGTGGGATTATAGCGTCTATTATCCTGGGGATAATCGGTGCCGTAGTAGGTGGCTACTTGGGTGAGACATTTTTTGGAGCAGGTGTTACCGGATTTAATGTGACATCTTTTGTGTTAGCAATAGCCGGCTCACTTCTGGTGCTCTTTATCGGCAGTCTGTTTATGCGAGGTTAAAGCTAAAAAGCCTTTTATTCAACAAAAGTTAGAGCCTTACCCAGTGCATTTGCTCGGCCTGTACGGCCGATACGGTGAATATAGTCATCGTAGGTTTGCGGTGCAGTGTAGTTAATAACATGGGTGACATTTTTAATATCAAGGCCACGAGCAGCAACATCGGTAGCAACCAGAATATCTACTCTGGCTTGTTTAAAACTATTTAAAGAATTTTGACGTTGGCTTTGTCGCTTATCGCCATGGATAGAATCTGCTTTAAAACCATCTGCGATAAGGTCGTTACGGAGTTTTTCAACGCTTCTTTTAGTTTCGGAGAAAATAAGCACCCTGCTTGCACCCGGTTCTGCGAGAACCGTTTTCAGTTTGTCGAACTTATCAAAATTGCTAGAGCGGATAACTGATTGTTCAACGTTAACAGCCGCTTCTTGCGATTTCACTTGAACGGTAATTGGATTTTTGGCAAAAGCAAACACAAGCTCTCGAATCTTGGGTGGTATGGTGGCCGAAAAAAACAAGGATTGTCTTTCCTGCGGCAGTTGACTCAAAAATTGACGAATTTCGTCGATAAATCCCATATCACACATGCGGTCAACTTCGTCCAAAATAACATTATTAAATGTTCTAAAATTGATATAACCACGGTTAGCCAAATCTTTAAGACGGCCGGGCGTTCCGATTACAAAATTTGGAGATTTAGATTTGAGATCTCTTATTTGTTTATAAATCGGCATTCCGCCGACACAAGTCGCATAATAAATTCTCATGCCATAAGAAAATTGATGAAGCTCGGCTTCAATTTGTTGCGCTAATTCCCTGGTTGGAGCGATAATCAAAACCTTCTCGTTTCGATTTTTAGAAACCTTTTCAATCATCGGCAGCAAAAAAGCGGCCGTTTTACCGGTTCCGGTATTGGCCAGTCCAATCATGTCGCGGCCTTCCAATATTGGGCCGATGGCTTGATCTTGAATCGGTGTTGGTATTTTATAGTTTTTGTGAGCCAAATTACGCTGAATATCATCCGAAAAAGCAAAGTCTGTAAAGGCATGCTGGATCGCTACCTCTGCAACCGGACCTTGATCCGACTGAGTTGATCTTTGAATAAACGCGTTAATATCAACCGGCGCGCTGCCACGTCGGCCTCGATTGTTATAGTTCGGTCGAAAGGTGCTGTGCCCCGCTCGACTTCGAAAGTTGCTTTCTCTCTTTCTTAGAGTAAAGCCGCTATTGTTAGTTCTAATCTTTTGCATAAAAAAAATTCCCGTTCCGGCAGTTGCCGGTTAATATTATTCTTTCAATCAGCTGCATAGAACATCGAAAGAATAACAACTTACGGAAATCTACAAAACTTATTGAGTGGGAAAATTATAGCAGGTTTTTTTAGGAATGTCAATAATATCGTAATTGTGAAAGCTATTGAACTAACACGCAGCACTTGACAAATAAGGATACCAATTGTAAGAATATAAATAGATAGAATGATAAATAGAGAGGGAAAGAACATGAAATTATTTAATAAGATTTCGACAATGGTTGCATTAATTGTCGCAATCACGTTTGGTCTAACTGGACCAATTACCGCCTTCGCTGCTACTTCACCATCATTGGGTACAGCGGATAGTTTCGCAATTTTAGCGGGAACTCCCAACATTACTGATGCTGGAGGTGCTTCCGTAATTACCGGAGATGTTGGTTTAAGTCCAGCTACCGGTGCTGGTATCGGCCTGCTTTCTTCGCAAGTTACTGGCACGATATATGCGGTAGACGCTTTCGGACCTGTTGGCTCCGTCAATAATCCGGGGTTACTGACTACAGCTAAAGCTGACTTAGTAACTGCATACGACGGTCTTGCCGCGCTGGATAATGCAACTTGCACCGGTGACTATACCGGCACAGGGGTAAAAGACCTAACAACAGTTTCTCCGCTTGTCCCGGGAGTCTATTGCGCCGATGCATTTACTTTGACCGGAAATTTAACTCTGTCCGGGAGCGGCGTGTATATCTTCAGATCCACATCAACAATTATTACTTCACCCGGTTCATCGGTTACCGCCACTGAATCGTGCGATGTGTGGTGGAGAGCTGAAAGTTCCGTGACTCTTGACACAACCACTTCATTTGTAGGAAACGTTCTTGCGCTCACAGATATAACCATGAACACTGGAGCAACTTTAACTGGAGGGCGACTTTTAGCTCGTAATGGTGCAGTTACGTTAGACCACAACACAATCAGCAATGCGCTATGCAGAGTTACTCCGGGTTTGCCGGATTCAGGAATTGGCGGTAACAATAATATTCCATGGTACCTTATCGCTCTAACTAGTATTTTCGCTGTTTCACTTATATCCGTATTTGCGGTTCAGAGAAAAAAGCAGAATTAAAAGAAAGAACGGAAAAAACTTTTGGATAGAGAGCCAGATAAGTCATTATCTGGCTCTT
>CAYZJN010000018.1:0-8535 GCA_964479115.1 uncultured Candidatus Saccharibacteria bacterium
GAATATCGACCTAAAACGTGACTTTGGTTACGCACCTGATTATGTTAAAGCCATGTGGCTGATGCTACAGCAAAAAGAGCCGAATGATTATATCATTTGTTCCGGCCAACCGGTTTCTTTGCGTGAGATTGTTGAGTATGTTTTTAAAAAATTAAAAATCAGTAAAGAAAAAATCATTATTGATGAAACCCTTTTTAGACCAAATGATATCAAAAATATTTTTGGTGATAATAAAAAGGCTAAAAAAGAATTGGGCTGGGACTACAACAAGACCTTTTTCGAGGTTTTAGACGTTTTAGTTAAAGAAGAACTGGAGCATTAGGAGTGAAGGAACCATTAGTAACTATTGTTACAATAACCTTTAATCTCGTTAAAGCTGGACGAGTGAATTATTTCGAGCAAAATGTTAAATCTGTACACGGCCAAACTTATAAAAATATTGAGCATCTTATAATTGACGGTGCTTCTAATGATGGGACACTGGAAACTATCAAAAAATATGCAAAAAAAGGTTGGCTAAACTACACTTCAGAACCAGATAAAGGTGTTTATGACGCCATGAATAAGGGTCTCAAGGCAGCAAAAGGCAAATATATTGCCTTTTTAAACTCAGATGATTTTTATCATAATAAATCTGCAGTAGAACTTTCAGTTAAAAAACTTGAAAAAGAAAACAAGGATTTTTCCTATGCAAATTATATCGTTATCGGTAAGAATCAGCGTTACATTGAAAAAGGTGAATTGGAGAGGTTCATCTATATTATGCCTTTTGGGCATCCCACTATGTTTGCCAAAACTGAAGTTCTTCGGAAAATCGGAGGTTTTGACGAAAAAATGGGGCTCCCGGCTGATTATGATTTAATTATCAGATTGATATTAAAAGGATATAGCTCTACTTATATTGATTCCGAAATAGCAACTTATCGTTTAGGCGGATTGGGTGTTATAAACGACCATTCAAATGACATCGGAAGGCTGTATGTAAAAAACTATTCTGCTTTTCATAAATTTAAGGATGCTAAAGAAGCCAAGAAAATAATGTACGAAAATATTTTGCCAAAAGATTTTTCTAGGAATTTTCTGACTTTCGCAAAGAAAAATAAGTTACAAAATATTGACTTGAATAAAGTAAAATCTAAATTAGATGCACTGTCCCCTCAAAAAAAGAATGATGTTTTGGTCGAAATAATAAAGAATTATTTAAGAGGATCTTCTGTAATCATGAAAATTTGGAAGGCAATCAAATGAAAGAACGAATACCTGTTTTTTTATCCAGCGATAATAATTACTCTCCATTTATAGCGACTACAATCATTTCAATAATGGAACATACTCAGTCTGCCGTTGATTTTTATATTTTGGATGGTGGTATATATGAGGAAAATAAGAAAAAAATTCTTAAACTTAAAAAAAAGTTTCCAAATATAAAAATTAATT
The DNA here is from genome assembly GCA_964479115.1 of uncultured Candidatus Saccharibacteria bacterium. Taxonomy (GTDB): domain Bacteria; phylum Patescibacteriota; class CPR2; order UBA1875; family UBA1875; genus CAYZJN01. The sequence goes on from CAYZJN010000018.1 coordinate 1,438, forward strand.
TTTTGAAAATAAACACTCAAAAAGAATTTAAAAATTTCCCTACCAGAATTCATTTTACGATTGATATGTACACGCGATTTTTAATTCCCAGATTGATGCCCTCTTTGGACAAGGTAATTTATTCCGACGTTGATGTTATTTTTAATGGTGACATAAAAGAAATCTACAATGAACCCCTAAACGGCTATCCTCTTGGTGCGGTGCCGTATATTTATGGTTACCTCAACCCCGATACACGCCAAATTACTGAATTTCATAAACGACTGAAGCTTCCAGATAGTCATAAATATTTTGAATCTGGACTACTTTTAATTGATTGCGAGCAATGGAGAGAAAAAAAATACACTGAAAAACTTTCGAAAAAAGCTCAGTCTTGTGCCTTTGAAAAAATCTTAACCCCCGATCAGGATGTTTTTAACATCGTTTTTGCTAACAACTACCAGCCTTTGGATAATAAATATATTGTTACGCCAGGACGCACTTATGTCATGTCCAAAAATAAGAAAGCTTCAAAATCGATAACGAACCCCTTCATTTTTCATTATACGGGGAGTAAAAAACCTTGGGACTTTCCCGAGATTGAATATGCGGAATATTTTTGGAAATACGCCAAGAAAACTGAATTTTATAATCATTTGAAGTGGAATTTGATGGAAAGGATGAAAATTGAGATTTTGGAGCATAAGAAACGTAAATTTCGTATCTTTTCTCCTTATAATTTTTTCTTGCAAAGATGTTTAACTGTTAAAATGTTTATATTGAAACTGCATTGCCGTTATCAAATAATTAATTTAGCGAGAATTAACAAGAGATTATTAAATGAAAAAAAATAAATTTAAAATTTCAGTGGTTATACCTACATTCAACGAGGAGGGGAATATTGAAATTTTAATAAAAAAACTATTAAGGGTTTTGGGTGTTTATTACGATTATGAAATCCTTTTTGTAGACGACGGTAGCCATGATAAAAGTTTGGAATTAATCAAAAGGGCTCAATTAAAAAATAAGAAAATTAAATTTTTATCCTTTTCCCGTAATTTTGGCCACCAATCAGCTCTTCGAGCGGGGTTAGACTACGCAGAAGGCGATTGCGTTGTTTCTCTCGATGCTGATCTGCAACATCCGATTGAATTAATCCCAAAAATGATAAAAAAATGGCAGGAAGGTTATGATGTTGTTTTTACTGTCCGGCAGGAAGATCACTCACTTTCGATATTAAAAAGAAAAAGTGCAAAACTTTTCTATTGGATAATAAACAAAGTTAGTTCGATAAAAATCGAAAGTGGGGCTGCAGATTTTCGTCTTCTGGATCGATCTATTGTTGAAGTACTAAAAAATATCAATGAAGGCGATTTATTTTTACGCGGCCTAATTCCCTGGCTCGGGTTCAAACAAACTAGTTTGGAATATATGCCTCAAAAAAGGAATGCTGGTGAAACAAAATATACATTTAAAAAAATGGTCAAACTTGCTCTCTCCGGTATTACCGGATTTAGTATAACTCCATTACGTATTTCAACGTTTTTTGGATTCTTTTTTGCAATTGTCAGTTTTTGCTACGGTGCCTACGCTATTTACATACGATTATTTACCGAACAATCAGTGTCCGGATGGGTCTCAATACTAATAGCGGTTCTATTTATTGGTAGCTTACAAATGATCATGATTGGAATTCTGGGAGAATACTTGGGAAAACTTTTTTTGGAGTCTAAAAAAAGGCCAAATTATATAATAAAGGAGAAGAGTGATGAATAAGTATGTCATGGTTTTTTTGGGAGTTGTATCAAGTGGTTTGGCTCAAATAATGCTAAAAAAGTCCAGCCAATTTACTTTTTTAAAGGACGTTAACTTTTTTATATATTTTATTTTGGGTGGCTTTTTTTATGTTGGTTCATTCTTCCTTTATGCTTATCTTTTAAAGATTTTCAATATTAGCAAGATTAGCCCCGTAATGACTATCGCAACTATGATTTTAGTTGTTGCTGCCGGGCTATTGATATTTAAGGAAGTTGTTACCTTAAAACAAGGAATCGGCATCGTTCTTGGTTTGGTTTCAATAATGTTGATTATTGGGCAATGATTATAATAGCCAAAAAGTACATTCCAGATATTCTGGTTATCCTAAGTCTTTTCTTAGGACTGTTTCTATTTTTACATCTAAGCGGCACCCTATATTCCGGTTATCATCTTATTGATGATCACGGCATTTTAAGCATCAAAGATAGTTTAAATGGAAACTCCTTCTTTAATGTTTTATGGAGCTATATAAAAGCCGATTTTTTAATCAGATTTAGACCAATCTTCTCCATCTATATTGTTATGGTTGCAAAGTTTTTTGGTTTAAATTTTTCATTAATTTCTGTTTTTGTAGCAACGCTCGGATTTATTAGCGCCACCTTTTTTTATTTGGCTTTACGGAAACTTAACTATTCTAAATTATATTCATTTCTTTTTCCTTTATTAATTTTTGCCGGGCCTCAAATGTCTATTCTTTGGCGTTTGGGGGTCAATGAAACAATTGCTATTTTCTTCTTTGCGCTAACCTTATTTTTTATGGCAATATCCATAAAAAAAGAAAAAAAACTTCTCTGGAATATCCTTTTTACGATATTTTTAATTCTTACTACGCTTTGCAAGGAAAGCTTTATTATTGTTATTCCTGCTATGATTTCTTTTAAGATTTTAATTGAGAGCAGCTCCTCGGCTATTTCTTTAAGGGAGAGCATAAGAAGAAATTGGCTGCTAGGGCTTCCTATAATTTTTATGTTTTTGGAACTTGTTCTTATTAAATTTTTTGTGGGAACCAATAAAATCGGTTATGCCGGCGTGCCCAGTTCTCTTTCGGGATTTATTACAGGAATTAGAGAAATTATGGTGAATCAAAACTCATTATATTATTGGTTTTTACTACTTATACCAATTCTGTTTTTATGGTTTTTATCCTTTCAAAAACTAAAAAAAGAAAATTCAAAAACCTTAATTGCAAATTTTAGTTTTTTTGTTCTTTTGATTGGCCCTCAGATTTTGATGCACACTAAGTCCGGCATGATTGAAAGGTATCTAGTGCCAACAACAATTGGATTTTCTTTTTTAATAGTTTGGCTCATTAAGAATACCAAACATAATTCTTTAAAATATTTTTCAATTATTATTGTTTGTGCATTTTTAATTTTTTCCTACAATGTAGCATTCAAAAACGCCCACGCTTTCGCCGAAGAAGGCAAGGATACCAGAAGTTTGCTTGAATCTATTACTGAAGATGCACCTTCAAATTCTAATATTCTACTTGTAGTTGACCCTGTAACGAGGTTTGAAGTTTCTTATTCTCTAAAAACGTATTTTGAGATCAGGGGGTATAAAATATATGCATATCCGGTAGACAGATTATATTCTTCTGATTTCGAAAAAGGTTTAAGAGATGACTGGGAAAAATGGTTTATTGATAAGAAGCTAGAAAATATTGATAAAGGCCCTGATGCAATAATTATTTTTGACAAAGTTACTACTGGTTCTTTTTTTGAACAAACTAATTTAAATAAAGAAGATTATGAACAAAATTTAGTTGAAAGTAGTACTCACGCTGTTTATCGCAAAAAATAAAATGGCTGCCTATAAATACAAATGATAACATTTCCAAGTATGAAATAAATAATAGGAATTTATGAAACAAGTAAAACCGTTAGTCACAATTATCACAATAGTCTACAATCTGAAGGAATCGGGTAGAGAAAAATATTTCCGTCAATGTTTAAAGTCGGTCCATGATCAGACATACCGTAATTTTGAGCACATTATTATAGATGGAGCTTCAAATGATGGAAGTCTTGATTTAATTCAAGAATATAGTAAAAAAGGTTGGGTAAAGGTATATTCGGAGCCGGATAAAGGCATTTATGACGCACTGAATAAGGGTTTGAATAGGGCCAAGGGAGAATATATTGCTTTTCTCCATACTGACGATTATTACAACGATACAGATGCAATAAAAAAATCTGTGGGAGCTCTCTTGAAAAGCGCTGCAGATTATTCATACGCTGACACAAGGGGGATTAATCATGAAACCGAAGAAATAGTGCATCTATGGAAAGGAAGAATAAACCAAATTCCTTTTGGCACTCACTATTGCCACCAAAGTATGTTAGTAAAAACGGATGTCCTCAAAAAAATTGGCGGTTTCAGCTTAAAATACAGAATTTCTTCCGACAGCGATATGATGACCAAATTAGTAGCAAGGAATTATAAACCGGTGTATATTCCTGAAGCCATTGTTTCATATAGAAGCGGTGGCTTATCGAACTCTGAAAGCGGTCAAACCAGAAAAGATCACTCTTTAGTTTTTTACAATAATCTTGGTAAAAAATACGGAATCTCAAGAAAAGATTGTTATTTAATTTGGAACTTTTCGTTATTTAATGAAAAAAGTTTTTTGCACAATCTTTTTTTTGGGTTAAAACTTAGAAAAATTGGTTGGATTTTTGAGTACTATAAAAAGTTTTTAAGGGTGTATTTTATAAAGATTATCCCTAAATTTATGAAAAAATTTTTAAAACAATTGTTAATAAGAAGAAAACAATAATGAAATTTTCAATTATTATTACCACTTATAATTCTGTCAAAAGTTTACCGAAAACCCTGGATTCTATTCTCACCCAGGCTTACTTTGATTATGAAGTTATTGTGATTGATAACGCTTCTACTGATGGGACGGTCAGCTTACTAGAAAAATATAAACCTAAATTCAGAGGTAACATTCGCTGGGTTAGTGAACCGGACAAAGGTATTTACGATGCAATGAATAAAGGAATCGATTTGGCAAAAGGCGATTGGTTATACTTTTTAGGGAGCGGTGATTCTTTTTATGACGAATACGTGCTCGACTTCATTAAAGATATTACCGAACATGAAGAATTAGATGTTGTTTATGGTAACGTCGAGTTAAGTGAAACTAAAAAAATCGTTCATGGCAAGTTTTCTAATTCGAAACTAATTAGCCAAAATTTCTGCCATCAGGCGATTTTCTGCAGGCGTGAAATCTTTAAGAGAACAGGGAAATTCAACCTTGGCTATAAAATTTCGGCCGATTATATCTTTAATATCGAATGGTTTACAGACAAAAAGATTAGAAGAAAATATGTGCCTAAAATAATTGCTGTTTTTGATACCAGCGGATTCTCATCCGAGGGACATGATAAAAAATTTTTAGAACAAAGAAAAGAAATTTTTAGAAAAAATTTTTCCACTTTTGATATATTTTTAGGGCAAATGCGTGTGCTACTTCATAAAATTGTCGTAGCTTTAGGCCTTGTTTTTAAAGGTGATTTTACCGGATTAAGAAATAAAATCGTAAGGGCTCGGGAAAAGAAAAATAGCTAGCAATCTGCTAAAATTATTACCAATGAAAAAGCCAAATCTCTTTGATTATGCATTTTTGAGTATCTTGCTAATTTTAATTGCAACGTTTTTCTTTTTTTCGTTAAATAAAAATGATTATTTGACTGATAAAGTTCAGTTAAAAATTAAAATTACTCTAAACTATAATTCAATTTCCGGCACAGCCGCTACCGGCGAAACTTATTTGGACAGTATTAATGTCCCCGTTAAGATAAGCGCAGTTGAAAAGGGCAGTGATAATGGAGTTGACTATTTTTTGGTAACTCTTCAGGGAAACGGTAAAATCGAAAAAGACCAAACTATTTTTGAAGGGCTTAGAGTCTGGGTAGGTCAAAAAGCGGAATTGCACGGAAGTTTTTGGGCTCAAGGGACAATAACCGAGATTGCTTATGCAAATTAAAAAACTTTTTAAGGAATCATATACTTATAGAATAATTATTTTTCTGTTCGCTGACGACTTCGATTTTAGATTCACCAGAAGTTTAGTTGGTAAAATCTTTAATAAAATTAAAATACCTTATTTTTCATATTTTCTTACTTTTTTAAGCATTACACTCTTTTGGTATGAAGGTATTGTTAGTAGGATTGTTCCAAATATTTCGCTTGGGATAATACCTTCAATAATTTTAATCCTCGCCTTTCTGTTTGCTGACAAAAATAAAATTGTTATCAAAAAGTATCACATTTGGTATTTGTCATTACTTTCTTTGGCAGCGATATCGGCTGTATTCGCTGTCTTCTGGGGGATTGATGCAAAATTGTTGATTTTTGGATGGGCTCTCTTGGGACAATTTTTTGTTGCTTTGCTTTTAGGGCAAACACTGTCCAAAGAGCAAACAATTAAATTCTTAATATTTGGCGGACTCCCTTTGGCTTTAACCGGTATCTGGCAATTTGTTTCCGAAGTCAAAACACCATCAGCTTGGTTTGCAAGTTTCGAGACAGGAAGCACCAGAGCCTTTGCCTTTATGGGTTCCCCGAATGTGTTGGGGGTTCTTGTGGCAATTCTTGCTTTAATATCTTTTGCTTTTTATCTAAAAAATAAAAACAGGTGGTATGTATTTTTTTCAATCATATATTCAGTGACAATGTTATTTACTTTTTCGCGGGAAGCCTGGGTCGGTTATCTTGTAGGTTTGTTTATTATTATCTATCACTGGAAGAAAAAACTTTTTTATTTTAGTCCCTTAATCTCGGTAGTTTTTTTGTTTAATCAGGTGAGAGAAAGAGTGCTTGTTACTTTTAGCCAGACTTATTGGTTTGACTCATATTTGGATGGACGGATTCGGTCCCTCATAAATGGCCTTTTTTTGGCTTCAAAAAGACTATTTTTAGGCTGGGGCCCGGGCAGTTATGGCGGTCAGTTAGCTACTCAATATAATAGTCCAGTCTATTCACAGGGAATTCAAAATGGTAATACACCAATTTATTATGCTGACAATCAATTTATCGAAATATTGGTTCAGGGCGGCTTCTTGGGCATTATCTCACTAATTGGTTTTATTATTTCTGCTTCAGCTTCGTTACTAGAAAAACGGAATAATATGATGGCAATCGGTGTTTTAGGTGCTTTTGCTTGTTTTTGGGTTAGTGGAATTTTTGCAAATGTGTTAGAATTTGGGGCGATTTCAATACCAATTGGATTATTATTAGGGTTAGCGGTAAACGAATGAAAAATATGGGAAAAATGACAGGTAAAATTAAAAC
>CAYZJN010000019.1:0-7119 GCA_964479115.1 uncultured Candidatus Saccharibacteria bacterium
AAAATCAAAACAATCGAACAATAATCCGAGATCGTCTAATGGCAGGACAACGGGTTCTGGTCCCGTTAATCTAGGTTCGAATCCTAGTCTCGGAACCATTAAAGCGAATCAATCGCTTTTTTTAGTCTCTTCAGAGATTCAACTTTACCCAAAACCCACATAAGCTCTGTGGGGCTGGCTGATTTTACCAAACCGGATAACGCATAACGGATCGGCCAAAAAACATCCCCGTTAGTCAGGTTATTTTTAGTAACAATTTCAAACAGTAATTTATTGAAGCCTTCAACGTCTAATTTACTCCAATCAGAGTTGTTTAGTGCCTCAATGGATGCTTCCAAACCCTTTTTAGTGGCTTCTGACGTGCTTTTTCTGAATACAAGTACCTTCTTGTCCAATGCAGGCGATTTTAGATAAAAATCGGTATTTTCTTGTATATCGGCTAGGGTTGAAAGCCGGCTTTTTTCCACCTCCAGAACACGTTCAAAATTGTCAGCTTTTAGAATTAGAGCATCCGGATAAAGTTCAGTAATTAACATTTCTAATTTGTCATTTGTCATTTTCCGTATGTAATGTCCATTCATCCAATTGAGTTTAGCTAAGTCAAAAACAGCTGGGGCGCGGTTAATATCCTTAACATCAAATTTTTTAATAAGTTTTTCCTTAGAAAAAAATTCTTCTGTCGTCTTCGGGTTCCAACCTAATAAAACCAAAAAGTTCAGAAGTGCTTCCGGCAGGTAGCCTTTTTTACGGTAGTCTGCCACGGCCGTATCGCCGTCACGTTTGGAGAGCTTTTTCCTTGAAGGGCCAACAGTTACAGGCATGTGAGCAAAGCGTGGCACCTTCCAACCCAGAGCTTCATACAGCACGATATTTTTAGGCGTTGATGGCAACCATTCCTCACCTCTAATCACGTCGGTAATCCCGGCGTCGTGATCATCAACAACAGAAGCCAAGAAATAGGTCGGCCAGCCTGAAGACTTTAATAGCACCTGGTCATCAGAGAGTGCATAATCCATGCTCATTCTACCGCGTACAGCATCGTCCCATTCGGCTCTTCCCTTCTCAGGCATCTTTAAACGTATAACGTAGGGTGTCTTTTTTGCTTCGTGCGTAGCAATTTCTTCCTTAGCTAAATTTCGGCAATGTTGATCGTAGCCAGTTGGCTTGCCGGCGGTTTCCTGCCTCTGTCTCAACTCCTCCAGTCTTTCTTTGGTGCAATAACATTTGTAAGCCTTACCAGCCTCTACTAAATTTGCGGCATACTTTTGATGGATTTCACGGCGGCTGGATTGATAAATAACTTCGTCGTCATAATCAAGACCTAACCATTTCATGGCTGCTTCGATTTCCTCCACGGCGCCCTCAACTAATCGTTCCCGGTCGGTATCTTCAATACGAAGGAAAAATTTACCACCGTTATGACGCGCCCAAAGATATGCAAATAAAGCCGTTCGCATCCCCCCTACATGCGGACTACCGGTTGGTGATGGTGCGAATCTGGTGCGGCATTCCATGTTATCCTCTAAAAAGGTTGAATCGTTTTTTGCTTTTATCGTCGGTCTTTACAGGTGCTTTCACAACTTCTTTGGGTTTTGGGTGGGCGTTTCCTTTGGGCGGGAACGTAAATTTTTGATGTGTCTCGTCCATATCGATAAAATCATCCGCTTCATCCTTAAGTTTTTGTGAAGTAGATTTGCCGAAGGAAATCACCTCTACTCGGCAGCCTTCGGTTTTAGCGTGATGCAAAAGGTCAACATAATCACCGTCGCCGGAACAAAGTACAACGGCATCAAGTTTCGGAGCCATTTTTAATACGTCAACTGCAATCCCGACGTCCCAGTCCCCTTTTTTCTGACCTGAAACGAATGTTTGTAATTCCTTACTTTTTACTTCGAATCCGATGCCGGAAAGCGCATCAAAAAAACTTTGCTCTTCGGGCATCTCAGCTTTAATAGTATAAGCAATTGCGCGCACCAGTTGTCTTCCGGAAACCGCTTCTGTAAGAATTTCGCCAAAATTCACTCGGGCACTGTATAATGCCTTTGCGGAATAGTATAAATTTTGTACATCTACGAAAACGCCGACTCTTTGTGCTGGATTTTTCAAATTTGCCATTTTAACCCCTTAAAAATTTAATCTCTCGGCCGGGACTTCCATTTTTTCCCATTCGCCGTCTTTTAATAAATAAGCTTCGAATCTATAGCTTTTTTCTGTTTCATCCGTTACCAGTTCGACTTTGGCACCGCCGGCGCCTTTGTGATAATGGGCTTTTCTGTCCACGATTTTCGGGTGACTGACGCGAATCATTTTAATTTTGCCCATGGGCGAAGTAAAAACCAACGTTTCGGTTTTTTGCGGGATTTGATTTCCCAAATCATCTTCCAAAAAATCATCTTCGACGTTTTCGTCAAAATCATGAAATTTTTCGGCGATTTTATATTTGGTTTCTGCCCATTTTTCGTCGTTCATGGTCCGTCCTTTTTTGCTGGTGCAATTTGTGTGTATTCTATTTTCTCACACTCGCCTGTCTTATTAAACACCAATTTATGGATTGAGGCATTCGGCAACACGGCGCCATTCAGCTTATTCAGAGGTAGGCCTTGATAGTGCAGCAAGGCCAGAATTATCGGATCAGCATGTGAAATAATAGCAATTTTTTGGCCCGGATGGTTTTTAATAAGTCCTTCAATTCCTTTTATCATGCGTGCCTGTGCGTGTGTCAGAGTTTCGCCCAAATAATCAATTCTGTCCGGAGCCTTAATGTAATCTTCTATTTCCTTGATGGTGCGCTCGTCATAAACTAGCCCCTGCCATTTAGTAAGGCCAATTTCGATAAATAACTTGCTGTAATTTACTGGAATCTTCTTGTCGGCTATAATTTTGGTGGTTTGGCGAGTGCGTAAAAGCGGGCTTGAATAAACGAGGTCCAAGTGTTCTTCTTGAAAATATATTTTTAATTTTTCGGACTGATAATATCCTAAACGTGAAAGGCCAAAACCTGGCAGGCAACCATAAATAATACGTCTTGGGTTAAAAACCTCAGCGTGTCTTACAAGATAAATTATTGTCTTATTCGACGAATGAGCTGGCAACTTTTATCAGTTCTCCTCTAGAAATTTTACCAGATGAACTGATTTCGTAAAGGACGCTGTTTTTATAAAAAACGACATCTCTATTGTCGATTATGTAAATTTCGGTATCAGCTACACTTACTTGGCTGTAAGTACGTCCTGTGCTGCGTACATTATCTTCGTAGGCTTGTTCTTTATCATTCTTGTATTTTGAAATGGTAATTTCAAATGTGTCCGTAACCGATTCTTTGCCCTTTCCATCGATAGTAACAAAATCGTAAACATAAACTATCTGTTCTGCTGCTGCTTTGGTATCGGCAGTCAAAACATAACCCGGCGGAATGTATTCAGGTTTTTCGTAATTAAAGGTAACTGTTGATTCAGCTTTAGTTTTGGCGCGATCGGCATCAATTGCAAAAAAATTAACGTATAGCACCAGGCCGACAAAAGTCAAAATCAAAACAAAAGGAATAAGAATTGACAGAAATATTTTCCAAGAAAATTTCCGCGGTTTTTTTTCTTCTTTCGGCGGTTGATTGATGGATTCAACTTTTGATTTAAAGAAACTGGTTAAAACTTGATTTTGAGCGGCAGGGGTCTGATGAGAAGGTTCGGGTGTATCCTTCTCTTTTTTTTCGCGGTGATACCCTTCCTTCACCGGTCCTTTGACGATTTTAAAAATCGTGGTGTTACAAACGCTACACTTACCTTTTACGGCCGGATGACCGTTTTTCATTGTGACATTTTCAGGATTATCAATATCTCGAAGAGCTTTACATTTGACGCAATAGCCCTTTTCTGCTTGGACAAGATTAATTGAAAGCTTATCCTTTTTCGGGATTTGATTTTCTTCAGTTGATGTTTCTGTTGCTTTAGTCTCCGGCTCGGGTTCTGGAGTTTGCTCTATCTTCGGTTCTGGTTCTGGAGGACTCTGAGGTTCTTTTATCTCAGGTTCTGGGGCAGCCTCTGTTTCTTCTTTTGAATTTAGAATAACCGGTGTTTCAATTGAGGTTTGGGGGACTTCGGGCAAAACAGGCGTGGTCTCCTTGACTGTCTCTTCAATCGGTTTGGTTTTCGGTTCTATAGACATAGGCTCGGAGTTTGTTTCAGGCTCAGTTATTTTGGGGTGCGAAGTTCTTTCGCGGTTGGCTTTAACAATTGGCGTTGCGTTTTTCTCTTCCGGTGCCATTTCTTGTGGCGTTACATCTAAACTATCGATTAGTTTTTCGGCCGCTTCGAGACTGGCCAATTCTGACGTTTGTTTATGTTCCTTTTCTTCAAATCCGGCTGTATGTTCAATCTCGTCAAGTGCCCTAAGCTCGGCGCCCAGTTCATCAATTCCTTTTTCTATATTTTCTTTTTGAGACGCTTCGGGGGCAATAATTTTTGGTTCCGGTACTGTGGGTGCAGACTCAGAAGCTGGTGCAATGGATTGCTTGGGCAAAATCGAACCGCACTGAGGACAATACAGTTTGCCATTCAGTTTGATCCCCGGTGTATTAGTATTACAGTTCGGACAAATCATTAACCCTCCAAATTATCTAAAACGGTATATCTTCGTTGGTAAGTTCATCCATATAGGGCGAACGATAAAGTTCCGTGCCCAGCTGCGAAACATAGGGGGTGTATTTTTCGCTTCCCAATTGATTATGAATATGGCCATAGGCCGTATTCATTTTGGCTGAAGCTCTATCTACCACGCTGACGGCAATTGCTTCAGCTGTCATCGGTAGAACAGGACTGCCATATTCAAGTTCGCCATGATGAGACAAAATAATGTGTATTATCTCGTCAAGCAAATCATCCGGCATGCCTTTTGGCTTTGCCTTGTTTACTATTTCGGTCGCCGAAAAAATGTGTCCTAAAAGCTTACCTCGATCGGTCATATCAACGGCGGTGCTAATCATAAATTCCTCTGTCTTGCCAGAATCATGCAAAAGTATCCCGGCATTTAAAATATCTGAATTTATTTTTGAAAAATGGCTTTTTAGTGTCGAGGCCATTTTTAGCATTTCCCAGGTGTGTTCCAAAAGTCCGCCGACATAGGCATGATGAACACGAAAAGCTGCGGGCGCCATTTTAAATCTTTCGATAAAATCTGCATCAAAAACATTTTTTAACAAATTCTTTATATGAGGATTTTTAGTATTTTCGATTGTTTTTTCCATGTCCTGCCACATTTCGTCAATATTAAACTCAGATTTTTGCTGTAAATCAGCTAAATCAAATTTTTCAGTTTTTTTGAGGTTGGTAATTTTGAGCTGCGGCCCGTTGTATTCGTCAACCGTGCCGTTAATTTCTACAACATCGCCCACAGCAACGTTATCGCAATTCGGGAAATCGTCGGACCAAATTTTGCCTTTAATGGTACCGCTATTGTCGGCCAGCTCAATATCAATATAGGGCTTATTGTTGCGTGAAGCTTTTTTCACGTATGCCTTGACTGCAAAAATCTCGCCAAAGATTGAGTCGCCTACTTTTAAGTCTGAAATAAAAAGTTTTTTCATTTAAATAACCTTTAATAAAATTAAGTGCACAATTAAGCCCAAAGAAATCCCAATTAAGGTGGCTATTAAAAAAGCCACTACAAGCTCTTTAGTATCGCAATGCCTGCTATTCACAATCCCTCCAATATTATTTTAGATTATCCCCGAAGGATGTCAACGCAACTATTTTGAGAGTACTGATTTTTTGTAATCGTCTAAGTTTTCGAGAGCAATGCCGGTGCCTTTTGCAACACATAAAAGAGCGTCGTTAGCGACATGGCAAGGAATCCCGAGTGCTTTAGTAAAAAGTTTGTCTAAATTTCGAAGTAGCGAGCTGCCGCCGGTCATTACCATGCCGCGGTCAATAATATCCGAAGAAAGCTCCGGAGGTGCCTGTTCCAGCACACTCTTAATGGCTAAAATGATTTTTTCCAGTTCGTTTTGGATAGATTCGGTAATTTCATTCGCGGAAATGTTAATAATTTTGGGCAGGCCGGCAATCATATCTCGCCCTTTGATTTCCATGGTTTTGTTCTTTTCGGTTTTAATAGCGGAACCAATCTCAATTTTGATTTCTTCGGCAGCCTGATCGCCAATGGCGAGGCCATATTTTTTGCGGATATATTCACCGATAGCTTGGTCGATGCGGTTGCCCCCGATTCTAACGGAATTAGAAGCCACAATACCGCCCAAAGAAATAATAGCAACTTCCGTAGTTCCACCACCAATATCGACTACCAAATTTCCGGCAGCAGTATCAATCGGAATTTCGGCACCGATAGCTGCAGCAACCGGTTCTGGGATAATGTAGGCTTCTTTGGCGCCGGCTTGCTTGGTGGCATCAATTACTGCTCTTTTCTCGGTTGAGGTAGCGCCGGCTGGTACGGATATCATAACCTCGGGCCGGGAAAGTCTGACGGAGCCCGAAACTTTGTTTATAAAATAGCGAATCATTGCTTCGGTCACGCGATAATCAGCAATTACGCCATCGCGCAGAGGACGATAAGCCTTAATGGCATCGGGAGTACGTCCCACCATTTCTTTGGCTTCTTCGCCAATGGCCAAAACTCTGTTGTCATCGGTTACGGCAACCACTGAAGGTTCGTTAATCACAATCCCCTGTTTCGGCACATAAACCAAAACATTAGCGGTCCCCAAATCGATACCGATTCTTTTTGCAAACATCTAAGGTATTTTAACAGAAAAAGACCTAAGCCTCAATTTCTTTTAACTGTACCCTTTTAATCTTAGCGCCAAGCTTACCGAGCTTCTCCTCAATTCTTTCGTAACCACGATCGATGATTTCAATTTGATCGAGTCTGGATTCCCCTTCTGCAATTAGAGCGGCGATAATTAGAGTCGCACCGGCGCGTAAGTCAAAACTGGTGATGCGGGTACCGGTTAACGCCGTTGGACCGGTTATAGAAGCATGATGCAAATCTTGGACTCTGGCTTCGGCACCCATCTTAGCGAGTTCGCCGATATACCCCAGCCGCCCTTCAAAAATTGTCTCGTGAATATTGGAAGCACCTTGGCATTGGGTGGCCAAAACAGCCATTGGA
>CAYZJN010000019.1:7129-8429 GCA_964479115.1 uncultured Candidatus Saccharibacteria bacterium
CCCGGATAAACCTCAGTTCGTAAATTAAAGGCATTTAGATTTTTTGACGGCTTTATAGCTAGAGTCTGAGAGTTAATTATTTGATAATTTACGCCTGCTCTCTGAAATTTAGAAATAAGTGCGTCGTGATGCTCGGTGATAAAACCATGAATGGTTACATCCCCCTGGGCTGCGGCAGCGGCAATTGCGAAAGTACCGGATTCTATTTGGTCATAAATAATTTTATATTCACAAGGCGCAAGTTCATTAATACCATCTATCGTCAGTGTGTGCGTACCAATACCTGAAATTTTTGCACCGCACTTGTTTAAAAAAATACAAAGGTCCTGCACATGTGGTTCAGCGGCCGCAAGCTTGATTTTTGTTTCCCCTTTAGTCAAAACAGCAGCCATTATCAGGTTTTCCGTACCAGTAACAGTAAAATCAACAATTATTTCTTGCGGGCTTAAATTGTTACAGCTAAGTTTATAGCCTTCTTTAGTAGTTTTAACAACAGCTCCCATTTTTTTGAGTGCGGTTAGGTGAATATCAATTGGTCTCGAACCGATTAAACAACCGCCGGGGTGTGACAATTCCACGTTTTTATTTCGTACTAAAAGAGGCGCTAAAAGTAAAAGCGAGGCACGTAGATGTTTAACCTTTTCTTTATTGGGGTTCTGAACTTTAAGACCACTGTTATCAATTTCTAAAATACCGTCCCGGAAAACATATTTGCCGCCCATTTCCTTAATAATTTCGAGCAACATTAAGATATCCTTAATTACGGGTATATTTTTGAGAGTTACTTTTCCGTTGATTAGGACGGTTGAGGCGATAATAGGCAAAGCAGCGTTTTTTGAACCTGAAATTTCGACTGTTCCCAGGAGTTTGTGACCGCCTTGAATAATAAACTGTTCCATCCAAACGATTATAACATCACTGGAATTTTTTGCTAATTTAGAGTAAAATAGCATTCGTCTATGTCAAAAGGTCCTTCATTAAGAGTACGACTTACCATATATCCTATCTTGGCTGTAATTTTTGCATTCCTCAGCTATATATTAGTTTTAAATGCCCTTGGTTTTAATGTATATTTCCGTGACGGCAAAATCATTAAGGAAAGAACCGGCACAATTATTTTAGCCAGCCGTCCCGGTGATGCCAATATCACCCTAGACGGAGAACCTCAAACCAACCGGACGCCTAATATCCCCTTTATGTCGGTCCAGATAAAACGGTTAAAAGCAGGAACACATAATTTAAAAGTTGAAAAATCCGGATACGAAACATGGTCCGGAGACATCCAAGTGAAACCGGGGAT
>CAYZJN010000020.1:0-8416 GCA_964479115.1 uncultured Candidatus Saccharibacteria bacterium
AGAGACTCATGTGAGCCTCTTCTTTATTGATAACAACTCGCTTAAGCAGCAGGAGTGGCGGTTGGCTTACTACCGCTATCGCCGGAAAGGAAAGTAACAACCGGGGCGGCCGATTTGTTATATTTGGACTTTCCGAAAGCTAGTATCGGATAACCGACAAAGCTGAACATCCAGAGACCAAAAATGCCGAAAACAGTACTTTGGTCAAACTTGCGGGCTAGCTCCAGGCTAATCACTAAGGTAAAGGCCATACCAAGATAAGGTCCGACTCCGGGTATCCCAGCGAGTAAGAAACCAAATAGCCACCACCAAGGTTTGCCGATGATTTCCATCAACACATAAGCGTTGTAGATGGGGATCAAAGCAGCCCAACCGGGCTTGCCTGCCTTTACAAAAATCTTCCATTCGCAAACCAATAGGAAGACCACAAGAACCAAAAATACGATCCAAAATGTGGCAAAAAAAGCCATCATCACTGCGAGAGCACCCTCATCAACCGTTGACGTGGTTGGGATGGTGTAGTCGTATGTATCGTACATAATTCTCCTCCCTTAATTAATACTGATATTATTATCGGCTATGATACAATCAAAATGCAAGTAAGTTTTTAAAATTGATAGGAGGGGACGGTGAAACTAAAAATTAATTCTAAAAATATAATAGTTAGTCTGTTTTTTTTAATGCTAATCGCCGCTCTGGCAGTCAGTATTTTTTATTTGAAAGAACAAAAAATCAGTTTTAAAAATATCAAATCACAATTGGAATCGCAGATCAGTGAGTATAAAAATAAGCTTTCTGATCAACACGGGAAAATAGTTATTTATGGCGATTCCAGAACCGGGCTTGATGTGCACCGTCAAATAGTCGCGGCAATTTATAATTTACGACCGGAAACAATTTTTAATGTCGGAGATTTAGTTGAAGATGGAAACGTGCCCGAACAATGGCAGGCTTTTAACGAGATCGCAAAGCCGCTCATTGCTAATTTTAATTATTTTGTTGCAGCTGGAAATCATGAAAACGAATCAAAACTTTACTATGATAATTTTGCTTTTCCTGGCAATGAAAAATGGTATTCGCTTAATTTGCAAAAAATTCACTGGACAGTTATTAATACTAACATCGACATTATGCCAGGCTCCGAGCAGTACAGGTGGTTGGAGGCTGATTTAGCTGAAAAAAGGGATAACATCGGCTTTACGGCAGTCATTATGCACGAACCAATCTTGAGCTCCGGAAAACACGCCAAAGACGAGGAGCCATATCGTGCTTCCTTGGCAGCTCTTTTTGAAAAGTACGGCGTTGATATGGTTTTTGCCGGACATGATCACGATTACGAAAGATCATTCAACAACGGTATCTATTACTTTACCTGTGGTGCAGCCGGGGCGCCTCTTTATGAAAAAGAATTTGAAAATGCCAAAAGCCAAAAATTCCTTTCTAGCTATAATTATTGCGTCGTTCAAAACATTGAAGGAAAAATCCACTTTAATGCCTACAACGAAAAGTCCGATTCAATCGATAGTCTGGAAATACAATAGTTGTATACAAAATTTATTCATATGCATAAAGTGCCCGTGAAAGACTACTGATTTTGTTCAAAATTTAAGTTCAAAAAACCGAATTCTTGACGATTTTTTGATGTCCTAAAACATGTAAATTCTTGTCAAAAATGGCAAAAATTTTGGAAAGGCTTTATTAAAATACTGTGCAGTAATTTAATAAAAAATTTTTAAATACAAAATAAGCACAAAAACAATACTTGACTTAGATTTCGAAAAATTTCTTAAATAAACGATTTTCTGAAACTTTTGGATCATATAAAATGGCCAAAAAAAATCGGCTAAATTTTGATAAAAATTAAACGAAACAATGCTTTTCAAAAGCCCGTTAATTTGGGCGAAATATTTTTGACTTTATGAAAATATAGTGTCAAAATTATTAAAGTTATGACAAATTCTTCAGCTATTGAAATAAAGGGGCTAAAAAAGTATTTTCCGACAAAGTATGGTTTTGGACCAAAAATTAAGGCAATCGACGGCATTAGTTTTGATGTTAAAAAAGGCGAAACCTTTGGATTCCTGGGCCCAAATGGTGCTGGCAAAACCACAACCATACGTTGTCTGATGAATTTTTCATCAGCAACTGAAGGCAAAATTACGGTCTTGGGGCTCGATTCTGTAAGGGATAATGTTTCCGTAAAAAACATAATCGGATATTTGCCCGGTAATGTTCGGCTTTATGATAAATGGACCGGTGAGGATCACATTAAATTTGTTGAGGCGATTCGCGGCAAGTCAGTCAACATTAAGGATCTCATTACAAGGCTTGATTTTGATCCCAAAATAAAATTCCACGATCTTTCCTCCGGAAACAAACAAAAACTCGGTCTTATTTTGGCCCTCATGAACGAACCGGAGGTTCTCGTGATGGACGAACCGACTATTGGTCTGGACCCGTTACTCCAAAATGTTATATACGAAATTTTATCGGAAATGCGCCAAAAGGGCGTTACTATTTTTATCTCCTCACACAACCTCTCCGAAGTTGAAAAAATTTGCGATCGGGTCGGCATCATCAAAGAAGGGAAAATGGTGGAGGTCCAAACCATCAAAGAGCTTGAAGGCAAAAAAATCCATCGAGTCGAAGTCCGTTTTGCAGGTGGGCAAAAATATACAGCAACCGATTTCCGTTTCGACGGAGTTAAAGATGTTGAAAAAATTGCCGACGGTCTAATCCTAACGGTGGGCGGTGATTTGAATGCGGTTGTAAAAAAGTTGGCGCATTACAATTTAGCTGACATTGAAATAACTCACGCCTCACTCGAAGAAAAATTCTTAAAATTTTATAAAAGGAAATAAGGATGCTCGCAACTTATCTTAGATTTATCAAAGACAAACGAAACTCACTTCTGGGTTACGTAGCCGGAACGGTCGCTTTTATGGAAATGTATGTTGCGCTTTTCCCGACTTTCGGAAAATTGGCCGATGACAAAATGATGGCTCTGTTGGACAGCTATCCGAAGGAAATTTGGACGGTGATGGGAGTTGACCCGGCCAAATTAAGTTTTACCAAAATCGAATCTTTTTTGGCGATGGAACAGTTCAGCATTATTTGGCCGATTTTAATTGTTATTCTTTCAATTTCGCTGGCTAATTCTGCTATCGTTGGTGAAATTGAAAAGGGGACAATCGAAGTGCTACTTGCGCAACCGCTTTCCAGGCTCAAGCTATTCCTTTCCCGCTATTTTGCCGGCGTTAGTATTTTGGCTATATTTATTTTTGCAACATCCTATGCCGCTTTGCCGCTCGTCAAAATGCACGGCATTGACATGCAAGCCGCCAATCTTTTGCCCATGGCTGTTTCGGGACTGCTATTTGCAATTTGTGTCTATAGTATTGCTACTTTTTTCTCGACGTTGTTTTCGGAGAAAGGAAAAGCGACCTTCTTGACAACCGGAATCGTTATGATTTCTTATATTGCGAATGTTGCTGCCGGACTTAACAAGGATATTGCCAACATTAAATACGGTTCCATTTTTTACTATTACAATTCCACCACCAATTTCGTAGACGGTCAGTTAGTGGATAAAGCGCCGTTATTCTTTCTTTTGGTAGCATTCACAGTTATGATTTTTTCGATAATTCGCTTTCAAACTCGAGACATTGCAACCTAAATAGACTAGAATAGACAAAAAGGAGGGTACCGTGCCGGAAGATCAAAATTTAAGTCAAAATAATCAAACGCAGCCTCAAGCTACTCCGGCTTCTTCTTGGAGTCCGGAAGTAAATCAGGACGCAACTGCTGTCACTCCGGTTCCGCCGGTTGTCTCAAATGATGCTGTTTCAGAGCCCGTGCTGTCACCAGCTTCCGTAAAGCCGCCAATTATGTCTGATCCTGACAATGATAAAGAAGTTGTTTTTCGACCGGAAACTGTTATCCCGGAACCGGAGTCTGCTGCCACGTTGGCGACACCACAAGAAATTACCCCCCCAGTTCAACCGGAAGCGCCTGTTCAGTCGCCAACAGAAACCCCAACGCCTGCTTCTGAGGGTCTGACCCTGCCGGAGCTAACAGCACGTTTTTATCAGGCCAAAGACAAAACAGAATTAGAAAGCACAGAAAACGAGGCAGCTTTGTCCGCTGCTGTCGGTCCGCTTAATTCAGAGGAACAAACCATAACTGAACCGCCATCAAACTTACATGAAAGCGGACATTTTACGAGCTTGCCGGGAACGGCCGAAATTGACACTTCTGCAGAAGAAGAATCCTTTCAAAATAACATTGCCGCAAAATCAGCTGATACCGGACAGAATCAAGCAGGGGACACGCCCGCAATTAAAGCCCAACCTCAAAACCCGGCTCCTGCACCAGCTGTTCCAGACTCAGTAACTCCGCCAAAATCAGGTTTTGGTCAAAAAATTATTCTGTTTTTAGTTTTGCTGTTCTTGTTTAGCGGTCTTTGTGTGCTCGGTTATGTTGGCTGGACCTGGTGGCAAAAATAATCTCTATTAAAATCTATTTCTGCCATTTGACAGCGGGACAACTGATTGATATACTTGGTGACGTCTTAAACGATACCGAAATCCCAGGCATTATTTAGCTAAAAGAGGAGTTTCATATTTTAAGACGATTCAGCTTTAAGGGCTTAAAACTGGCTCTTATCGCCAAAAAAGAAAGAATGTCCCGAAAATTCAAGGTTTTTGGGGTAAAAACCAAATTTGGTTATTCAACTCTTGATATAAACGGTAAGGCTAAAGCTATTGGAGAAGTTTCTAAAAATAGTTGGCAGTCCTTATTTTTAAATTTTAAGAATGTTCTAATTAAACCAGTGCGTCAGGTCACTCATTTAGGTTTGGTGTTGATGATTTTGATTGTGCTTTCAACCGGGCTTCCGGCACCGGAAATGATCGGAAATATGGCCAAGAAACCAGTTGATCCTTTCGGAATTCGCGATATGACAGCGCAAACAGAAGCAAGCGCCAAAATTACTGCTGTAGAATCCGTGGCTTCCATTACTTCCGTTATTGATTACAGCCCGGATAATAAAATGGTTAATGACGCTTATGCCGTAGCCGACCAACAAGCCGCCAAAACAACGTTGGCAGTAGCCGGGGAATCAATCGCCAAATTATCAGCAGCGACAACAGTCAGCTCAGCTCCCAACAAAGCTATTTCACAAAAATACGTCGTACAGGGCGGTGATACGCTTTCGGGTATCGCCAAAAGGTTTGGCGTTACGTCCGATTCCATCAAATGGTCAAACGGCATGAGTGAAGTCGATTCTATCAAGCCAGGAACGGAATTAAATATTCCTTCTATCACGGGCATTATTTACACAGTTAAATCGGGTGATACTTTGGCCGGTATTGCTTCAAAATACAAATCACAAGCTACCTTAATTGAATCCCAGAACTATCTTTATGGTGAGACGCTGGCCGCTGGGATGAAAATCATTATTCCGGACGGTGTTATCGAGGACACGCCAGTGGTAGCGCCACGCACTCAAATTGCCTCAAGAACTGGGAGTGCTCCTCTTTATGTTGCTTCTTCTGCCGGGCCAAATCGTTTCCCCTGGGGTTATTGCACTTGGTATGTTGCTTCCAGAAGATATATCCCGTGGAATGGTAATGCCTGGCAATGGTACCGCAATTCTCAAGCCTACGGACGCAGTGTTGGCAAAACGCCGGTTGCTGGTGCCGTTATGGTTACTTGGGAATCTTCAGTCGGTCACGTGGCTTATGTGGAAAGAGTCAACGGTGACGGTTCGTTTACTGTTTCCGAAATGAACTATGCTGGTTACGGACGTGTTTCTTCCCGTACCATCACCACTGGCCGCGTACCTTTAATCGGCTTTATTTATTAGTTGATATTAAAAACAGGAGTTAAAAATTTTTTGCGATAAAGTTTCAATTTACACTAAAGCGGGGGACGGCGGAAACGGCCGCTCCTCTTTTTTGCATGAAAAATTTCGTGAATTCGGCGGCCCGGACGGCGGTGATGGTGGACAGGGCGGGGATGTCATTTTTGAGGCCGATGAAAGTCTGAACACTTTATACTATTTTAAAACTCATCACAAACTTATTGCCGAAAACGGTGAAGCCGGAAAAGCCAGAAAATCACACGGTAGAAATGGTGAAAACCTAATTATTAAAGTTCCAAGTGGCACCGTAATTATTGATGAAGAAACCGGTCAAGTATTAGGTGATTTGTCAGAAAATCCACGACTCGTGATCGCTAAAGGCGGTGAAGGAGGATTTGGTAACGCTCATTTTATTTCTTCAACGCGTCAAAGTCCTGAGGTGGCGGAACTGGGCGAACCGGGTGAAGAAAAAAATCTGATTTTAGAGCTCAAGATGATAGCAAACGTTGGTTTGGTCGGGCTTCCGAATGTCGGGAAATCAACACTGCTTTCGGTTATTTCCGCGGCCAAACCTAAAATCGCTGACTATGAATTTACCACCTTAATCCCGAATCTGGGCGTAGTTGAAGAAGGCAAATTCGGTGTCGAAAAAGGTTTTATTGTGGCTGATATTCCGGGTCTGATCGAGGGTGCATCTCAAGGCAAGGGTTTGGGTGATGAATTTTTGCGTCACATCGAGCGAACCGAAGTTTTGGTTCATCTTTTGGACGCCACTCACTCCGATTTGGCCAAAGACTACGCAACTATTCAAAAGGAACTAAAGTTTTATAAAGTTGATATTGCTGGTAAACCACAGATTGTGGCCATAAATAAAACCGAAGTCATACCGCCGGAGGAATTGGCAGAAAAGATTAGTAAACTCAAAAAAGTATTGGGTAAAGGCAACGAACCGATTGAAATTTCGGCTGCGACTCACAAAAATCTCGATCAGTTGTTGCATGCCGTCGAAAAAAATTGTCTCAAAAGGTTACCGTACCCGAAGTGCCAACCGAATCAAAACACAAAATTTTTACCATTGCGGATGTTGTCGGACACAACCTGTTTACGGTAGAAAAATCTGGTGACACATTTGTTATTAGCGGTAAAAAAATCGAAAAATTTGCCCGACGGACGAATTTTGAGAGTCCACACGGGGTAGCACGTTTCAGGGATATTCTCAAGAGACTTGGTGTCGAAAAAGAATTACGTCGAAAAGGCGCCGTGCAGGGCGACACTATAGTAATTCAGGGCAAAAAAATAGTATTATAGTTATAGAAAAAAGGGGATTTATGGTTGCGGAACCAAATTGGTGGTCCGGACAAAACGGACCGGTTAAGAATGATGTAGGGCAAGGTCAACCTAAACCGGAAAATGAACCGGGAACGGATGATATTAAAGTTGCGAAACCGGCAGAAAATACTGAATCAAAAACGTTCCTTTCGGCTGATCAAAGTGGACATTATGTACCGGACGCTTATCAAAAAATGATGGACCGCATGAAACGGGAAAATCCTGCCGTTGAGCCGCAAAAAGCTGACGTAATTTCACGGGTGGCAGAAGAAGAGGCCAAGCAAAACACTGCTAAAGAACAGCCGGTCGAGCCGGAAACAAAAATAGGCGGTAGCGCCAAATATCTCGCTAAATTAAAAACGGCACTGCAATCAGTTATCGATGGCGAATCCAGTATGAATCTGGTGATACCAATCAAAAATTTGGCTTCGGTTGAATTTAAAAAAGCCGGCAAAAATAAAGACGGCGATGTAATTTACGAAGTTTGCCAGGATAATGTCACCCTCGGTTATTCCGACCACACAATTTACTAATGACCATAAAGGAAGCGTTAAGAGACGCGCAAAATAAACTAAGAGAAAACCAGGTTGCCGAGCCGGAGAGTTCGGCTGAATTTTTGCTACGTCAAGTTTTGGGACAAACCAGAGCTCAATTTTACGCGGCAAACAGCCGCGAAATCACTCCCAAGGAATTACGTAAATTCAGGCATTATCTCAAACGCCGTTTGAGGCACGAACCCGTCTGGCAAATAATCGGAAAGGTGGAATTTTGGGGACTGGATTTTGCTGTCAACCAAAACGTTCTTGTGCCACGCCCCGAAACGGAATTTTTAGTTGACATAGTACTTAAAGAATCCAAAAAAATGTCTCAAAAAATTAAAATTCTCGATGTTGGTACCGGAGCTGCGCCGATTATTTGCGCTCTGGCAAGCGAAATCAAAAACGCCGAATTCTTTGCTTCGGATGTATCCGGTCGGGCGCTTTTGGTCGCCAAGAAAAATGCTAAAAATTTAGGACTCGATACCAGGATTACTTTTAAAAAAGGCAATCTGCTCGCCCCTTGGCGGAATCAAAAATTCGATATCATTACAGCGAACCTTCCTTATATTCCGCACGAGGATTTGGGCGGACTAGCGCTTGAGATTCATCATTACGAACCGCGAGTTGCGCTTGACGGCGGCAATGGAGGGTTTATTTTGTACGAAGAATTCCTTTTAAATTTGCC
>CAYZJN010000021.1:0-5914 GCA_964479115.1 uncultured Candidatus Saccharibacteria bacterium
GAATTTAAACATTTTTACCGTTAAAATATTTAAGTATTTAGAGGGTACGGTTTCTTTGTTCGAACGCACGTTCGAAGTAACTAATTGAAGGGGGTTGGTTGTTTCTAAAAAGACTTGAAATAACAGGTTTTAAATCCTTTGCTACAAGGACTGTTTTGGATTTTGAAAAATCCAAACAAGTGGCGGCGATTGTCGGACCAAACGGCTCTGGTAAATCAAATATTGCCGATGCCATTCGTTGGGTTTTGGGCGAAACCAGCTATAAATCGTTGCGCTCCAAAAAGAGTGAAGACGTTATTTTTTCTGGCTCAGAGGCTAAAAATCGTTCATCGATGGCTAAAGTTTCGATTGTGCTTGATAACGCCGATAGAAAAGCGCCGTTGGATTTTACAGAAATCGGAATATCGCGTAGTGTACTGCGTGACGGCTCTAGCGAATATTCACTTGCCGGCAAAAAATCACGGCTCTTGGATGTGGCTGAACTTTTGGCGAAATCCGGTTTTGGTCAATCAACTTATACCGTTATTGGTCAGGGGATGGTTGATTCAATGCTCTTTTACGGACCGGCGGAGCGGAAGGTACTTTTTGACGAGGCAGCTGGCGTACGTGCCTACGAATTAAAACGCGAACAAACACTCAAAAAATTAGAAGACACCGGTACCAACTTAATTCGTATTCGGGATATTTTGTCAGAGTTAAACCCGCGCCTTTCAACCTTAAAAAGACAGGCCGAAAAAGCCAAGGAAAAAGACAACGTCAAGGCTAGTCTTTTAGATAAACAAAAAATTTATTATTCGACCATTTGGGACCGCTTAAATCTTTCTGAAAAAAATTATCGTGCCGATTTGGAAAAAGCGGTGAGTGAACAACAAACAGTGGAACAAGAAATAGCTGAACTTAATGAAAAATTCAATCAAATTCTCAATGAAGAGCAAAGCGAAAACAAAGATAGTGGTTCGCTAAATCATAAAATTGAGACTTTGGAGGAACAGAAGGATGAATTCCGCCAGAAGATTTTTACACTCCGCGCCCACTTGGAACTCGCCGGTAATGAACTTTCTGAATCAGAAATTAAAGTAAAAATTAAGGATCTTAAAGAAGAATTAGCCGCGATTGGACTTGAGGAATTATTAAAAGAAAAGTCAGCACTCGAAGCTAGAATTACCGAGTTTTCAACCGAAGCTCTGCACCAAAAAATTGCCGAACTTGAAGAACAAAAAGATACATTACGACAGAAAATTTTTGGATTAAAATCACAACTGGAATCAACTGTTCCTGGCCTATCATCAAAAGAGTTAACCGAAAAAATCGCTCAGCTTCAAGCGGAACACGAAAATCTGGATGAAAAAGAACTTGCTGGCCGCCTTCGTGGCACCGAAAAAGAAATTACACGGGCTACGGAAAAAATGGTTGAAGTTGAAAAGGAAATTAAAGCGGCAAAAGAGAAAGTAGCTGAACTTTCCGCCAAAGTTTCCAAGCTTGATTTTGGTCAAGTCGGTGAAAAAATCAGCGCTATCTTATACCTCCAAAACGATTTTGTCATCAAAATTGAATCAGCCCAAAATATGGATGAAGTTACGTCAGCCATAACAACCGGTAAACAAATTTCGGAACGTCTAAAAGAACTGCGCAAGGAAGTTGGTGATTCCAAAGAAAATCGAGTCGATATAATTACTGAAATTCAGACAAATTTGGAACAGCTTTTGACGGAAAAAGACAACCTTGGTAAAGAAATCAGCCGCAAGAAAGCCGATATTTTCAAGCTTGATTACGAACTGAAAGGCGTTAGCGACCGCCGCTTCGAAATCGAAAAGGAGCTAGGTGTGCTTTCGGCTCAAAAACCCGTAGGTGAGGTCGAAAAGAAAAAAATTTCTGTTGAGATTACTCATTTTGAAGCGGAAATCGAAATCTTAAACGATAAAATAAAGATAATCCGCGAAAAACTCAACTCTGGTGCTACTGAAAAGGCGAAGATTATAAACTTGGATTATAAAATTGCGCATCAAACCGAACGCCAAGAAAAAATAACCGCCGAAATTAAAAAATTTTCTGAAATATCACCATCAGACACTGCTGCAAAAAAAGCAGCTGAAGAAGAAATTGCAGCTCATCAGTCCGAAATTGCCAAAATTCAAAAACAAATTGAAGTTTTACGCACAAAATTGCAGGAACACTCCAACGCTCTTGCAGGACAAGGCAAAATATTGAGTGATATCAAGGATTCTATTTCCGGTAAGCAATCTTTGGTTTCGGAATACAACCAAACCGTAACGACGCTGCGTGTCAATTTAGGAAGGGTTGAAACAAAAAAACAGGATATCCGTGAAGAAATTAGCCGAGAAGTCGGTAATGAAGCGGTACTTGCGAACGGGCAGGTTCTACCGGAGCTTGATGAGGAACACACACGCACGGAAATCGAAAAACTTAAAGGTAAACTTTATGCTATTGGTGAAATCGATTCGGAAGTTGAAGATGAATTCTCCGAAGTTTCGGAACGCGTACAATTTATGAATAGTCAGACGGAGGATTTGGAAAAAGCTAAAGATGATTTAGAGCGCTTAGTTAAAGAGCTGGACGTCAAAATAAAAAAACAATTTGCCGTTTCCTTTGAAGCAATATCTAAAAAATTCAGTCACTTCTTTGAAACACTTTTTGATGGTGGTACGGCAAAGCTAGAATTAGTAGAAACTCAAAGTGAGGAAGACGGCAGCAGCGAATTCGGTATTGAAATCACAGCTGTGCCGCCGGGTAAAAGGGTTAAATCACTTTCTGCGCTTTCCGGTGGCGAGAGAACCATGGCCTCACTGGCGCTGCTTTTTGCCATTCTCTCGGTTAATCCTTCACCATTTTGTGTTTTAGATGAAGTTGATGCTGCATTGGACGAATCTAACACTAAGAGATTTCTGAAAATAATCACCGAGCTTTCCGCCAACACCCAATTTATTTTTATTACCCATAACCGTGACACGATGAAATCGGCTAGCTTAATCTACGGCGTGACGATGGATGACTCTCATGCATCAAGATTACTTTCTATTAAATTGA
The DNA here is from genome assembly GCA_964479115.1 of uncultured Candidatus Saccharibacteria bacterium. Lineage (GTDB taxonomy): Bacteria > Patescibacteriota > CPR2 > UBA1875 > UBA1875 > CAYZJN01. The sequence continues at coordinate 3,046 of CAYZJN010000021.1, forward strand.
ATGATGCACTTGAGACCGTTAAAAAATAAACTATAATTACTCCAGTGATTAAATCATTGCCACAAAAAATATTTTTCTCAGGCATCGGCGGCATTGGGATGAGCGGTTTGGCTTTAATTCTTAAAGATAGAGGCTATATAATTTCCGGTTCAGATTCGGTTGAAAGTGAAATGACCGAAAAACTGCAGAAATCCGGGATCAAAGTCACCATCGGTCAAAAAAAAGGTAACCTTGCTGATGCTGAACTTTTGATTGTTTCGGCAGCCATCAAAAATGATAATCCGGAGATAGTTGAAGCCAGGGGAAAAAAGCTTGATATTATCACCCGTTCAGAACTTCTCGGTCTTTTGATGAGCCAAAAACAGGGGATTGCAGTTGCCGGCACTCACGGCAAAACCACAACATCGTCAATGCTTTCGCTGGTTTTGGAAGCGGCCGGCCTAGATCCGACTGTTGTGATTGGCGGCGAAGTTAAAAATATCGGCGGCAACGCTAAAGACGGTAAGGGTAATTATTTTGTGGCCGAGGCTTGTGAGTATGAGCGTTCATTCTTGGATCTGAATCCTTTTGCCGCCATTATCACTAATATTGAAGCAGATCACCTGGATACTTACGGAGATCTAGAACATATCATCGAAAGCTTTCGGGATTTTATTTCGCAAATTGACCCAAAGGGTTTTCTGGTTATTTCTTCCTGGGATTCTCATCTTTCAGAAGTAATTAAAAATTATCGTGGCAAAATCTTGAGCTACGGTTTTTGGGAAGGTGATTTTAGAGCCGAAAATGTTAAGGTTAAAGACCACCACACCTACTTTAAAGTAGTGGAGCAAGGGGAAGAAATTGGCGAACTAAAATTGATGATTCCGGGAGCCCACAATATTTTGAATGCTTTGGCGGTTGCGGCAACAGCACTAGAACTGGGCGTAAAATTTGAGATTATCAATAAAACTTTAGGCAAATTCAGCGGCGCCAAACGAAGGTTTGAAATTAAAGGTCAAAAAAACGGTATTTTGGTAATTGACGATTATGCTCATCACCCGACAGAAATTCAAGCGACACTGGATGGACTCAGGAGTTACTACCCGGAACATAAAGTTTGGTGCGTTTTCCAACCTCATCAGTACTCCAGAACCCGATTTTTCCTGTCTGATTTCGCCAAATCTTTTACCAAAGCAGATCAAGTGATAATTCCGGCAATTTATGAAGCGCGTGATTCCGAGGAAGATAAAAAAGCGGTTAATGCTAAAATGCTTGCCGCCGAAATCGACAAAGTTTCTCATAACGCCAAACACATAGATGAATTTGAAGACGTTGTTAAATATCTGCGTAAAAATGTTAAAAATAACGATATCATTATCACTATTGGTGCTGGGCCGGTTTATAAAATCGGGGAAGAATTTTTGAGAGACATTTAATCTTGACGTTTTCGACTTTTTAAGTTAAAATCTGGAAAGTAAAAACAGTAAAGAAAGGTATTCAGTGTTAGTTATCAGACTTGTCAGAACAGGAAAGAAACACCAAGCTTATTTCCGAATCGCAGTTGCAGATTCCAGAAAATCACCAACAGCAAAATTTGTCGAAATACTCGGTAATTATGACCCTCACGCCAAAAAATTGGTAATTGAAAAAGACCGATTGGATTTGTATATGAAAAACGGTGCGCAACCTTCTAACTCAGTCGCGAAATTGCTTAAATCAGAAAAAATCTCACTTCCAAAATGGGTAAAAATAACCGAAAAAAAGCGAGCGGCTAAAAAGAAAGAAGAACCCAAACCTACCGCGCCGGCTGCGAGTCAAGATGGGGAGAAACCGGCCGAAACCGAAGAAGTAAAATCCGAATCAACTGAAACCCCAACTGAAGCACCAGTCGAAAATGAATCATCCAAAGAAGTAAAACCTGAGGATCCTGCTGTAAGTGAAGGTGAAGTGCCTACAAAAGAATCAAAAGAAGAAAACGCAGAAAAATAAAACTAATCCCCGGAACTGCGACGGGAAAGGGCAAAAGCCCCGGAGAGTAAGATGGCTGAAAGAGATCAAGAATTCGTCGAGTATGTCGCTCGAGAACTCGTGGAAAAACCGGATGCGGTAAAAACCAATCGAACTGTTGATGAAATGGGCGTACTGATTGAGCTTACTGTCGACAAAGATGATATGGGTGTAATTATCGGTAAAGAAGGCAAAACTGCTAAAGCTGTAAGAACTTTACTCCGTGTCTTGGGTGCTAAAAATGATGCTCGCGTTAATCTAAAAATCGTAGAACCGGAAGGCTCTGAAAGACCGGTTAAAAAAGTCGAAGAAAAAGCAGAAGTGAAAGAAAAAGAAGTAAAGGAAAACCCTTCGGTTGGCGCTCAGGACGCAGATAAATCTGCGGAAAAACCGGCCAAAGAAGAAAAAGTAGAAGAGCCCAAAGAAGACGATGATGATCGTCCAATGGCCGATCTCGAGCTCTAAAATAAAATTAATAATTTTGAAGTCGCCACAGCTTCTTGCCGTGGCGATTTTATTTAAAGGAGTATAATAATAAAAATATGAAAATCATAATTCTAACCTTGTTTCCAGAAATGTTTTCCGGCTTTCTCGCAGAAAGTATTATTGGACGCGCTCAAAATAATGGACTTATTAATATCGAAACAATTAATCTTCGCGATTGGGGAATTGGCAAGCATAAACAAGTCGATGACACGCCTTATGGTGGTGGTGCCGGTATGGTTTTAAAGGTGGATGTTGTTGTCAAAGCGATTCAAAGCCTAAAATCAGAAAGTCTGAAAGCGAAAGTGATATTAATGACACCACAGGGACAAACTTTTACACAAAAAATGGCTCAGGGTTTGGCAAAATCAGAAAGTGATTTAATTTTAATTTGTGGGCA
>CAYZJN010000021.1:5924-8343 GCA_964479115.1 uncultured Candidatus Saccharibacteria bacterium
GAGGTTATGTTGATGAAGAAATTTCAATCGGTGATTACGTTTTAACTGGCGGGGAATTAGCGGCTGCCGTTGTAACGGACGCCGTAGCCCGTTTGCTGCCCGGAGTGCTCGGCAAAGATGAATCTTCGGTCGACGAATCTTTTTCGCAAAATTTACTTGAATATCCACATTACACTCGGCCAGAGGAATTTAAGGGCAAAAAAGTGCCAGAAATTTTACTTTCCGGAAACCATGCTGAAATTGCCAAATGGCGTCAGAGCGAAGCTATCAAAAAAACCGGGCAAAGACGACCCGATTTAAGAAAATAAGTTTTTAGAAAGAGTTCGAGCCCTGAATCACAGCGGATTCAGGGCTCGTTTCGTGCAGGTGCTGGGCGGGGCGGACGAAGCGGTTATTCTTCTTCCATACCGCCGCCGGTCATGTCGGACTGGGTCATATGTAGATCCCAGTCTTGGACCCTGAGGCCTTTGTTTGCGAGAGCAACGCGGATAGCTTCCTTTACGGCCTCGAGCCAGCCACCGTGCTTACCGGCTGGCAGAACGCAGTAGACCTGGACCGGTGCGTCAACCGTACCAACACGGTCGACAGAAACATCGTTGGCAGAGATAGGGGGCTCTCCCCACTGGAACGCAGCGCTGTTCACGGCAGTGTAGACCGCCGCCCGTAAGCCGTGTTCCATCTTGCTGTCCTCTTCTACCTCGGGTGGCAGAACCACCCGGATGGAACTTGTCATAACCTCACCCCTCTCTTATAGGTTCGACAGACAGTGAGATTATACTATATTTATTCTAAAAGTCAATGCTATTTGGCCGGTTTTAGGCTGAAAGAAAAAGTTGAACCCTTACCTTCTTCGGACTCTGCCCAAACTTTGCCGCCGCATTTTTCGACAATTTGTTTACAAATGAAAAGCCCTAAACCGGTGCCGGAAATGCTAGCAGTTTTTTCGGTTTTAATTCGGAAAAATTTTTCGAAAAGATGTTCTTGCTCTAATTTAGAAATGCCGAAGCCATTGTCTTGGACGTGTGTTACAATACCGTCTTCGGTTAATTCATGCGAAACATTCACCTTACCGCTTTCGGGCGTATATTTTATGGCGTTATCAACAAAATTGGTCAAAACTTCCTTAATTTTTTGTTCTTGACCAATTGCTTTCGGTATTTTTACCTCATTATAAGTGAGTTTGATATCTTTGGTTTTAGCTTTAAACTGAGCGTTGCGAATAACTTCATTAGTTAAATCGGTCAAACTAATGGGGGCTAATTCGAATTTAAGTGTGCCTTGTTCGTTTCGGACTACTTCTAATAAGTCATTAACAAGTTCGGAAAGTTGTTGTTTAACGCCTTTAGCCATGGAAAGAACTTCAAGGTTTTTCTTGTCGGATTTTTCGAGCTGCGATTCCAGAATTGAAAGATAGCCGTCTAATGCAAATATCGGATTTCCAAGCTCATGGGCTACAATATAAACAAATTCGTCCTTTACTTTATCGAGTTCTTTCTCGGTTGTAATGTCTTGAATGGTGGTGGCAACACCGCGGATATCTTTTTCCTTAGTTAATATGGGTGCCACACTGATGGAAACCGGGATTAAACTGTTTTTATTTTGTTTAATAAAAAAACCGTCTTTAATATTAATTTGAGTTTTAACGCCACTTTTCAAGGCTTCAGTAATTGGGTTTTGTTTTTGCTCTTTGCCGTCTTTATCCGTAAAATTTAGGAAATTCTTATACAAACGGAATTCCACATCTGAAAGTTTGAAGCCAGTGACCCTTTCTGCTTCTGGATTAAAAAAAACAATCTGACCGTCTTTGTTAATCACCACCAACGATTCAGCGATAGAGGAAAGCACGGCTTCATCTTGTTGCTGTTCTTCCTCTAGCGCTTTTGACTGGTCCATTAAGAGCCGGTCCTTTTGGGTAACGGATTCTTCAGCATTTTGAAAGAGTAGGTAGGTGACCAATATCACCAAAGCCGACATCACGGCCGAAGTGGCAATAGTTAAATAAAGAAATTTGTCATAACTTTTTAGCAGGTATCCCAAATCTGTTGTCCCGGAGATAACTGCTCTGGCCGTATTATCGCTTCTAACCAGAGGTATAAAGAGTTTTACTTTTGTCGAATCTGCTTCTTTTTGAACACCGGTTGTGCCATTTACGGCATTTTTAACATTTGGGTCAGTCAGTAAATTTTGGTTGAGTTCCGTCAAATTTTCGGAAAAAAGAACCGTACCGGCTGTGTCATAAACTGTTACCGTCTCGAAACCATAAATAAAAGTTAGTGCCTTAGTAAAACTATCGAAGTTAGGGTCTTTTTTTATTGAGGTGCCCTTGGACAAATCCAAATAGTCACGACCATAAGCTTGGACTTTATCATAAATTTCCGTTTTGCTATTTTCGAGTGCAGTTTTCTCTTCCTGTGCTTTT
>CAYZJN010000022.1:0-8275 GCA_964479115.1 uncultured Candidatus Saccharibacteria bacterium
TAATGTAGCCCTTCGGCTACGCTCATTGTGAGCTAAAGCTCAGAGGTCTAAAATGGCCAAAGAAGAAGAAAAAATAGAAAAAAATGAAGATTTAGAACCGGAAAAAGCAGAAAAATTAGATATTGAAGATATTAAAGATCCGGATGAGAAAATTGAAGACCTGGATTTAGAAGAGGCGGTTTCTGAAGAAACGGAACCGGCTGCGGAAAAAGAAGAACCAAAACAGGAAAAAGTTAAAAAAGAAGAAGATCCTGAACCGACACCACCGGCCGAAGAGGTAGAGGAAGTGATTGAGAAAACTTCAGAAGTCAAAAAACCGAAAAAACCCTTTCCGGTAAAACCTGTTTTGATAGTAGTACTTTTGGTTATTGTTGTGGCTGCTCTAATTTTGGGGGGCGTTTATTATTATCTTAATAATAAAAACGAAGCGACTGAAACGACAACTGAAACACCTCAAACTACTGAAGAAGAAGCAACAGTTGATGAACCGGTTTCAGCCGATGTCTATCGTTATGTTTCTGAACCCGTCGGTTTAAACTTGAGAAAAGATCCTAACACAAACGGTGAATTGGTGGCCCTAATGCCTTTTGGCGCTAAACTGAAGGTTCTTGACGAACAAAATGATTGGCTTCAAGTTGAATACGACGGCAAAACCGGTTGGTGTGCCAAGGTATATACCTCAACGGCCAACCCATTGGTTTATCAGAACTCCGATTATGATTTTGAGCTGACCTTTCCGCAAAGTTGGGCAGGTTATAAGTTTTTTAAAAAATCCATAAGCGGCACCGAGGCAACCTATTATGTTGGTCTTCCGACCACGGATACCGCTTGGACGGATTCTGGCGCAGATAAGGGCTATGCCAGTTTGTTTGCAGTAAGCGTCTACACTTCTGCTCAATGGACAACCATTACTGCTGAAGATGGTCCAACCCCAACCAAACTAGGTGAAAAGGGTGGTTATGTCTTTGCTTGGTCTTCTGCCCAATCAACGCCAAGCGATCTCGAGAGCAAATTCAGCGACAATAAAACAATCATCGCAACCTTTAAGACTCTTTAAGTATTGACAGGATAAAAGGTAAATGTTACCCTTGATGTAGGGTAACATTTAATTTAGCTTAAGAAAGGACGCCCTTTTGAAAGAAAAATTTATCACCACAAATGAATTGGCTAATGACGCCTCAAAAATTCTCCGCGAACTTAAAGGTGGGGAAGCGAAGGTTGTGCTTCGTTATTCCGACCCGGTTGGCGTACTAGTTTCTTATGAGGATTATAAAAGAATGCAAAACCGTGAAGCGGAACAAGTGCACGAATGCAAAGTTTGTTTAGGTGCCATAAAAAGGAAAGAAAAATGATCTATTTTGACCATGCGGCAACCACACCTTGTTCCGAAGCAGTTATAAAAGCGATGCAACCTTATTTTTCGGAAAAATTCGGCAACCCTTCAAGTATTTATAAAATCGGTCGTGAAGCCAAAGAGACAATTTTTATCGCTCGCGAAAAAACAGCCAAGCTTCTGGGCGCCGAAAACCCAACCGAAATCGTTTTTACTTCCGGTGCAACTGAATCCAACAATTTGGCTATAAAAGGTGCCGCATTCTATGCTTCCAAAAAGCTGGGCATCACGCCACATATTGTTACAAGCTCTATTGAGCACCACTGCGTTTTAGACTCCGTTAAATATTTAGTTGATAATTTCGGTTTTGAGGCAACCTATCTACCGGTAAACAAACAAGGGTTGGTAAATCCTGAAGACGTAAAACAGGCCATCAAAGAAAATACAATTTTGGTTTCTGTGATGTATGGTAATAACGAAGTCGGCACGGTTGAGCCGATTGCTGAAATCGGTAAAGTGGTTGCAGAGGCAAAAAAGATCCGAAAATCTAAGGTGCCGCTTTATTTTCATACCGATGCAGTTCAAGCTTTTCAATATATTGACTGTAACGTAGATAAACTGGGTGTCGATTTACTTTCGCTCACAGCACATAAGTTTTATGGCCCAAAGGGTGTTGGGTTGCTCTACGTTCGACGCGGTACAAAATTATTGTCGCAGCAGCAAGGTGGCGCTCAAGAACGAAATCTGCGAGCCGGCACCGAAAATGTTCCTTATATCGTCGGCATGGTCACAGCAATGGAAGAAGCGGTTAAGAATCGCAAAGAAAATACCCAAAAAATCACTGAAATTCATGATTTTCTAGTTGAGAGAGTAATGAAGGGGATTCCCGACACTACGCTAATTGGACCGGTTGAAAATAAAAAGCGTCTGCCTCACATCGCTTCCTTCTTATTCAGACGAGTCGAAGGCGAATCAATCCTTATTAATCTGGATATGGCGGATATTGCCGCTTCATCGGGCTCAGCCTGCACTTCAGGTTCGCTGGAACCTTCGCATGTTACCAGGGCCATGGGATATTCTGACCTTAATGCGCACGGAGCTGTTCGTTTTTCACTCGGAAAATTAAATCAAAAGGCTGATGTTGATAAATTAATGACAGTTTTGCCGGAGATTGTTGAAAAATTAAGGGCAATGAGTCCGATTGAATAATAAGGAAACCCTTCGGCTCGAATAAGCCTCAGGGCGGGGATGAACCCCGGGAGTAATTAATGGCAGATTTATATAACAAAAAAGTAATGGACCATTTTATGCATCCGCGCAATGTTGGGACCATCGAAAATGCTGATGGAATCGGCGAAGTTGGTAACCCAACTTGCGGCGATATTATGAAAATGTTCATCAAAGTTGATAAAAAAAACGGTAAAGAAGTAATTTCTGATATTAAATTTCAAACCTTTGGCTGCGGGGCTGCGGTGGCAACTTCCTCGATGGTTACGGAAATGATGGTCGGAAAAACTGTTTCGGAGGCCGAAAAGTTGACCAATGCCGAAGTCGCAAAAGAACTTGGTGGCCTCCCGCCAATCAAAATGCACTGTTCCAATTTAGCCGCCAGTGCACTACAAGAAGCTATCAAAAATTATCAGAGTAAATTAAAATAATCCTTCGGCTCTCTTGAGTCGCTCAGGATGGGCAAGTGCCCAGAGGTAAAAATGTCTAAATTAGAAGTTGTGAATATTAAATGCGGTGGTTGTGCCAAGAGTATCGAGGACGCACTTGATAAAAAAGGTTTCAAAAATGTAAAGGTTGACCCGAGCTGTCAAATTGTAGAATTTGAAGGCGGAAATGCAGAAGAGGCAGCAGCCGTTCTTTCCAAAATGGGTTATCCTAAAGCCGGGAGTAAAGAAGCAGAAAGTCTTTTGAAAAAAGCAAAATCATTTGCTTCGTGCATGACCGGGCGACTTAAATAGTTAACAAAAGGAAAGGAGATATATGGTAGAAGAAGTAAAAAAATGTGAGTGTGAGAATTGCACTTGTGACTGTGGTTGCAAAGAGACAGGTGTTTGCACCTGTGAAAATTGCCACTGCGATTGCGACTGCTGCAAACCGCACCAAAAATAACAAAAAGCCCCTTCGGGGGCTTTTTAAATTAACCCTGAGGGGCTAAAATATAAACATGAATATAGCTGACGTAATTATAGGAGTGCTCTTAATTCTTTTTCTCATTAACGGTTACCAGAGAGGGTTTATTCGTCAATTTGCCGATTTTCTAGGACTGGCGCTTTCGGTGGTTGTTTCCTTCGCTTTTTATAATAGCGTTTCGAATATTATTGCTGCCGAGTTTCCGACTTTTCCGGTTTTTTTGAATAAAACTTTGGCGCTTTCGGTTCTTTGGATTGCTAGCCAAATTGTTTTTTATGTGCTATTCAATTTGCTTTATCGCTTGATACCGAAAGAAATCCGTCAATCCAAAATAAACAAAGGCCTAGGTGCGATACCGGGATTGGCTTGGGGATTATTGTTCACGATGATTGCCATGAGTGTGGCGATGATTGCCTTCAGCTTTTCGCCGGCGACCAAAAATTATCAAAAACTGCTTTCCGAATCGTTTACCGGTAAATTAGTAACCGAACAAACCGGAAGACTCGACAATTATTTTACGAAAATTTTTGGTGGTTCTCTTAATGACACACTAACATTTAAGACTGTTCCAACCTATGGCGGCGAAACCCAGGACTTGGGTTTTAAAACTACCAATGTCACCGTTGATGAAGCTGCAGAAGATAAAATGTTGACACTATTAAACGAAGAAAGAGTTAAACGGGGACTGGTGCCGCTTGTGATGGATGAAAAACTGCGCGAACTCGCACGAGAACATTCACGCGACATGTTTGCGCGTGGCTACTTTGCCCATGTTAACCCTGACGGAGAAGATCCGTTTGATCGCATGGACCGTTATAACATTAAATATCTAATCGCCGGAGAAAACTTAGCGCTTGCTCCCACCACCGAAATGGCTCATGAGGGTTTAATGAATTCGCCGGGTCATCGTGCTAATATCCTCACCCCGGAATACCGTAAAATCGGCATTGGTTGTATCAACGGCGGCAAGTACGGTTTGATGTTTTCGCAAGAATTTACTAATTAAAAAATCCATGAATAATCCAAAAATACAATTTATTTTCAAAATAATTATTGCGGCATTAGTTTTTTCTTCTTATATGTTTGAAAACTATTTTCTTACATTTGGCTCGATAATCGTTTTTATTATTGCCGAATGGGTGTTTCCTTGGCTTAGAAGTTTATCGAACGTAACCTTAAGCCCACGCGAAGCAAAAGTGAATAATTTACTAAGTGTTCTCGTGGCAATTGCTTTTGTGGGTGGGATAATTGTTTTTATTAATAATAAAAACTGGATTTTTAATTTGATGGGCGTTTTATTATTTCTATCATTTAGTAGGAGTTTATCAAACATAATTAAAATAAAGCATACGGCAGAGGAGTAGTAATAAAATGAAAATTATACGAAAACTCGTCACCACTGTTGTCATTTTTATTCTGTTGCTGATTGCACTGCCTCTTTTTATCGGCTGGTATCTCTCGCCACAGGACGTGCTCAAGAAAGCGGATGCCATTGTGGTTATTTCTGGCGGTGATAACAATGAAAGAATTCAAAAGGGCGTCGATCTTTATGAAGAAGGCTGGGCGCCAATTTTAGTTTTTTCCGGTGCAGCGGCCGAAGGTGATGTTTCGAACGCTAGAATGATGAAAACAATTGCCATTTCCAAGGGTGTACCGGGCGACGACATTTTAATCGAGGAAAAATCCACCACAACTGAAGAAAACGCCGAATTTACCTCTGATCTTTTAAAACGGGAAGGCTTTGACAGCTACATTCTTGTTACCTCGCCCTATCATCAAAGGAGGGCTTATGAGCTTTTCAAAAAACAAAATGAGGCAGCTGAAATCATTAACCAATCGGCATCAGATGAAAACTGGCGTAAAAAAGGTTGGTGGGAAAATAACGTCGGACGTTTCTTGACCTTTGGAGAGGTTGCCAAGCTTTTCGTTAATTTAGCTCATAATATCGGAGGCAAAAATTAATTGCTATGAAATTTTGAGATGGCCGGGCATCACCGAGCTAATGAGGCTCACAAGTTTTTTCGGTGATGGCATTGTGCCGTTTATATTAACGCCCTTGGCCGCTTATTTTGTTGGAAAAAAAGACAAAAGATACGGCTGGCTAATCTTAGCCACGGTTATTTTGGGCGTTTTAGCTAAAGAATATCTGGAAAGCTTGGTTCAGGCCGACCGACCAGAAGTTTATGGATGTACTGTCTTAACTAATTTTGGAAACGGTTATTCTTTTCCGAGCGGCCACGTGAATTATTATGTTATCTTTTTCGGATTACTGGCTTATTTTGCTTGGCAATATCAAAAAGAAAAATGGGCGCGATATCTTTTGATTGCATCTTCTTTACTGGTTGCATCCATCGGTTATTCGCGTTATTACCTCGGTGCCCATTGGATTTCTGACATTGTTGGAGGCTATATTTTTGGTGGTTTGGCCCTTTTATTTTCTCTCAAAATTTATCGATACGTACTTAAAAAGAGCAGGGTTTATGTTTATGATAAACAAAGGTACATCCAAACCGCCGGAACCATCGTTACTCGGTTGAATAAGGATGGAAAGAGAGAAGCCTTACTTTTGTTTCGAGAAAAACAGAACGACTATTCTTTCCCAAAAGGCGCAGTGATTCCGGGTGAAAAAATTGAAAAAGCAGCCATAAGAGAAACGATGGAGGAAACTGGGTATAAGATAAAAATACTAAAAAAATTACCAGATCTTAAATATAGGAAAATCAGTGACGGGACAAAAGTGAAAGTTTACCTATTTTCGGCAGAAATCATAATGAAAGTGGTAAGAAAAGAAAAAAATGAATTCCCGGTTTGGGTGTCTTTCGAAAAAGTCGAAAAGAAATTAACTTATCAAAACCTTAAAGATTATTGGAATAAAATAAAGGATAAACTTTAATGACCAAAATAGCAGTCGCAATGAGCGGGGGAGTTGATTCATCGGTAACGGCAGCTTTAATGGTACAAAAATACGGCAAAGAAAATGTTTTCGGCATCACAATGGAGCTTTTTTGTGCTGGAGATGAAGTTTGCGGCGGTTCGTATGCTGTTTCCGATGCTAAAAAAGTATGCAAACAGCTCGAGATTGAGCATTTTACGCTTGACTTAAAAAATAAATTTAAGAAAACGGTCATTGAAAACTTTATTAAAGAATATCGCCAGGGTCACACTCCAATGTGTTTTATGCAATAAGATTATTAAGTTCGGATTTCTTTTAAGCAAAGCAGAAAAACTAGGGGCTGATTTTTTGGCTACCGGTCATTACGCGCGTGTCGATAAAAAGTCAGAACGTTATCTGCTTAAAAAGGGCCTCGATGCAACCAAAGACCAGAGTTATTTTTTGTATGGCCTTAATCAAGAACAACTTTCAAAAACGATTTTCCCTTTGGGTGCTCTAAAAAAGACCGAAGTTCGTAAATTAGCAGCCCAATATCATCTCAAGACAGCCGAAAAAAAGGAATCGCAAGGAATTTGTTTTGTCACGGAAGGCCGTGTGACCGATTGGTTGCGGGATAAAATCGAAATAAAGCCGGGCAAAATTATTGATAGTGCGGGCAATGTTATCGGCGAGCATGAAGGAGTTATTTTCTACACGGTTGGCCAACGTAAAAGGATTGGCGGGGGCCATGCCGAACCGATGTATGTCATAAGAATTGATGCTAAAAAGAACGAAGTGGTTATCGGTAATAAAAAAGAGTTATACGGTAGAGTATTGGGGGTAACGGAATCGCATTGGATTAATCCGGTCAAAACACCACTGAAATGCGCGGCAAAAATCCGCTATAACATGGCTGATGAAACTTGTTTAGTCAAAAAGATAGAATCAAATAAATATAAAGTGACGTTCAAAAACCCCCAACGGGCAATTACACCAGGTCAATCCGTTGTTTTTTACAAAAACGACCAAGTTTTGGGTGGCGGAATTATTCAAACTTATGCTTGACAAAAAAACGCTAATTGCTACAATGCAAGCGTCAGGACTTCTTTCAAATCTGCTCTTCCGTTGGGGAGAGCTGTTTTGTAAGAAGCCGAAGCAACTTGGTTGCCCGAAAGGAGGCGACAGAAATGGCGAAGAAGGCCCGTCTTGGACCTTCGAAAGCGCAGATGCTGAAGGAGCACGGAGAACTGTATCTTCGAAAGCTGAAGGGCAGTGTTAGTGATCGAGAGATCACCGAAGACTCCCTGAGGCTGGAAGAGGCGGGGATCCGCTTTCAGGAGATAGTCGAAGCTAGGCAGAAGGTCCTCGACAAATACAACCGCGATCGGAAAACACGTCAGGGGGGCGTAGCCAGTGTCGTCTAGGAGGGGCAACAATCAAATAGAGCCGAAAGGCTCAAGAGCACCCTTACCTGCTTAAGGTAAAACGACCGTAGTGTCTACGGCCGGGGGTGCTCTTCGCTTTTCAGAAAAAGCTTTTTAAGTTAAAATAGCATCACAATGACCGTTCAAGAAATCCGCCAAAAATTTATCAAATATTTTGAATCAAAGGGGCATAAAGTTTTGCCCTCATCTTCGCTTATCCCAAAAGATGATCCTTCGGTTCTTTTAACTACAGCCGGGATGCAGCAATTCAAACTTTGGTTTGCAGATAGCACAAAGGCTCACACGAAACGCGTTGCCACCATTCAAAAATGCGTGCGGACCGGAGATATTGAAGAAGTTGGGAAAACGAATCGACACCTTACTTTTTTTGAGATGCTCGGCAATTTCAGTTTTGGCGATTATTTTAAAGAAGATGCCATCAAATGGGGACTCGAATTTATCGAAAAGGAATTAGGAGTCGAGCGTTCACGTATTTGGGTTTCGATT
>CAYZJN010000023.1:0-8270 GCA_964479115.1 uncultured Candidatus Saccharibacteria bacterium
CATGTTTTCGAAGCTTTCGCCTTGCTTACGGGTTACTCCCTGCAAGTGAATTCACCTCCTTAGGTAGATATTTTGGCTTAATAGCTTATAAACTTTATCACGATTTACTGGCTTTATCAAGTGGTAATCCAATAAAATATCTTGATTTTTTCGTAAAAAGTAGTATCATTGCGCTCACGTTGTCACCAAGTCCGGGAGGGAGAAAAGAGGGGCATGTTCAACGAGCACCCAACCATCGATACTATCACCTTCGAGAGAGGAGTTATCACTTCGTTCTGGAATCGGACTGACGGTCTTCTACCGAACATCGAGCTCGCGTCTGACGACGCTAACGAGCTCATGGCCGTCTATCTTCGTCTGAGGCATCACTTCAGACAAACACCCGACGTCCACGTCGCATTCGACATCAACGAGTGTGAGGCCTGGCTAGGAGTGTTCTGCAACCGTTATGGCATCGGCCTGTTCTACAGGATCGACGCTGACGGTTCCCGACATGTCTGGAGCTCCGTCAACGGCCAGAACCCCAGCGTCAACGGCTACGAGAGCCAGATGCGGCGCATTCGCTCCGTGTTCGGTGAGCCGTGGAAGATAACCGAGCACAAGAACATCACAGCGCGGCACATCATCCACCGTCTTTTGGACGGCCCGGCAATCACGTCGTGCGTTTCAATGACAGGCGATGTTGCCTGAAGCTCGAAGGCAAAGGGGACGCGCAATATGCGTCCCCTGCCTCACTCTTTATTTAATAAATTTGAATTAAGAGCCGGGTTAAGGAATTTCCGGTCCGAGCGGTTTACCGCCCAACAGATGAAAATGCAGGTGCGGCACGATTTGACCGCCTTCTTTGCCGACGTTGGCTATCAGGCGATAACCTTTATCTGCAATACCCTCAATTTTAGCCGCCCGAGCCGTCGCCAACATCATTCCACCCAACAACTCTTTGTCTTCCTTTTTAGCCAAATTCAAATCGCTAATATGCTTTTTCGGTATAATCAGGTCATGAATCGGCGCCTTGGGATTAATATCTTTAAAAACCAGAACTGAATCATTTTCCCAAACTTTTACAGCAGGAATTTCACCGGCTACGATTTTGCAAAAAATACAATCCTTCATGCTTTTATTATACTCAAAAGCCTTCTTTTTGCTATACAACTTATCCACAAAAAAGCATTGACATATTGACAAAACTGTGATAAGATTGTCCTCGTCTTTGGGATTAAGTGTCCAAAAGCTTCAATCAGAATCCTGAGCGAAGCCGAAGGGTAGGATTTTTCTCAAGGGCCAACTCCCCTTTTTGGGCCAATACATTTAAACTAAACGGCCTGGGGTGGAAACCTTGACATGGAGGGTGGAAAGGTAGGTGCATCTAACAGATGCGTAACCGTCTGCTTATCATCATCGCCTTCGTGGCTGTGCTGTTAAGCCCGATGACCGCCGTTGCTGAACCAAGTACTTCTGTAAAGTCCAAGGTCAGCGATGAAGCAGTCATCACTAATATCCAGTCAGCTCTTGATTCTGAAGTCGGTCAGACTAAGGAAGAAAAAGCTGCACAGGAAATCGAATCGAACCTTAAGAAAATAGAGGAACAGCGTATCGCCTCAGCCGTCAAGGCTAAGGCTACCGTCACAGTAAAAACTGTAAATGTTGTTGCTAACACCGGTAACGCTGACGCCATTGCATATGGTCAATTAAGAAACGCTCAAGTATTCGGCGAATCTCACTGGCCGGCTCTTTACCAATTATGGATGAAGGAGTCTGGTTGGAGAGATGTTGCCTTAAACCGTTCTTCTGGTGCTTGTGGTATTCCGCAATTCATCAACGGTTGTATCTTGGGCGACCATGTAGGCCAGATCGATCAAGGTCTTGTTTACATCCAAAGACGTTATGGTAACCCGACTAACGCTTGGAACTTCTGGTTGGCTCATCATTGGTACTAAACCTCTGACTTGAGACTTCGGTCTAAAACTAAAAAACAAAATACAAAAAGCGCTCGAAATGAGCGCTTTTTGTGTACCTGGATTGTATTTCTGAAACGCGCGGTTCATAATAATATAATAGAATAACCGCAAAAAATAATATTAAGAAAATCCCGATGCTGCGATCGGGATGGGCCTTTGGCCCAGAGGTTAAAATGGCCAAGCAAAAAATAACGGATAAATCCGTTTTGGGTATGATTTATACCTTTGTTCTTGCACTGATTATCGCCGTCTTTGTCGGTATCACTATTAACACCTTCTACCCTGCTCCGGACTTCCCAAATGAGCAGATGGTAGAAATAAAAGAAAGTGAGCCTACTGCTGAGCGCATCGCCATCGAAAAGCAAAACGAAGCGCTGCAGAAAGAATATCAGAAAAAACAGCAGGATTGGGCTCAGGTTGCCAGTATTATTGTGATTACCGCTGCTACCTTCTTCGTGGCTCTCGGATTATTTTTGGCTGGGAAAATGCCGGTACTGCCAAATGGCGTCTTGATGGGTGGACTTTTCACTATCTTTTACGGCGTCGTGACAGCCATGATGAGTGAAAGCCGCTATGTTATTTTTGGCGTTGTTACCGCTTCGCTGGTTGTTATTGTTACTGCCGGCTACCTGAAATTCGTTAGATTTGAAACACATTAATATCTAATTCACCAGCTTCCAGCCACTACACTAATATATATTAGTGTAGTGCATCAAATGTCCACTCTTCTAAATACGCACAAGTAAAGGCAGGTCATCCCTGCCTAATACTTTGTAATTTAATTAGTTGGCTCTGCTTTTTTGACCCCTAAAGAAACTGCCAACATTTTTAACCCAGGAGAAAGTTTCCTCGAGTGATTTAACGATTAGTTGCCAGATGGATTTTTCCTTTGTCGGTGTCACAAAGTTATAGTCTTGAGATTTGGATTCGTTGCCGCGCTTGTTTTTGGAAACGATGCGGAAGCGATAGGTTGTGGACGGCTCAAGTTCTTTAATAATAACCGTGTGCGAATTGTTCAGCGTTTCGTCTTCAACGGTCGCTTTATCATAGTTGGAGCCAACCATACCTTCAGTGTAATCAACTTTGGTGGTTGAAGGCTTATCAGTTTGCCAAGAGATAATCACGGAAGCGGTAGTGTCGCTTTCCCCCATCGGTAGCAGTTCTATTTTAACCCCACTGATTGTAGGCCCGGCCGTATCAATCGGAGTCGTAAAGTTGTTTACTCCTGATTTTTTGACCGTATTAGAGCGGTCTTTAACTTCAACATAGAAGGTATAGGCTGTGCCGTCTTCCAAATCTTCTAGTTCTATTTCGTGTTCCCTTGAAAGAATTGTTTGACCGGCCTTAAGTGAAAGGTCACCGTCCTTACCGTAAGTTACAACCGCATCGGTGTCAACATTGGTATTAAAGGCAATTTTTACAGTGTAAGCTGAGGTAATGTTGGCCTTAAGATTTAGGATTTCGGGTTGAAGGATGGCAGCAAAAGAATATTCTTTTGAATAATAGGTGATATCCGCCATATCCGTGGCGGTTACTCGGTAATAATAAGTTTCGCCGGGCGTTAGGTTCATTAGCTCAATTACGTGGATGGTATTATATTGGGAATCGCAACTGGTTTGCGGATATTTTTCCCGATCGCCAATTGTGGCCGTGTCGTATTCCACACAGCCGATGGTAGCAATGGCGGTGTTCCAAACAATCTTTGCACTCGTTGCCGTGATGTTTTGCTCTGCCACTTCAGAGGCCGAAGGTGCAATAGTAAATTGCGATGAATCAAAAGTTTTTGTTTGCAATTTATACAGCGGCGAAGTAACCGTATATTGACCGTTCTCTTCCTTGCTCTTTAAGTAGTAAACATAAATAGTGTTGGCCCGCAAATCAGGTATCAAAACCTTATGAAGACCATTAGCTTCAACAATTTGACCACTGCCTTTAATTTGAGAGCTGCCTGGTGCGTTTTCGATGTAGTATTCGACAAAGGAATCAGCCGCCACATTGCCGGTGCGCCAACTGATTTCGGCATTTTCAGTTGTGGTTGCAACGCCACCATTAGCCGCCTCCAGATTCGTGCTGGCTGAATCATGCTGAATCACAAAGTTATTAGTGGTGAAAGTATGCAATTCTGAAACATTAGTATAGGCATTAGCGGTACCCAAAACGTTGCGAGTAACAACCTTGTAGTAATATGTTTTGCCCGGGTCAAGACCTTTAATTTCAACCGTGTGTGTTTGGTCAGCCGCCACAAATCCGCCGACACCGGCTGAGTTAACCGCGGCGGTGTCATCCATAAGCTCAGCTGAATTTTGGGAATATAAGACCTGTGAAGAAGCCGACTGACCGTTTACTTTCCAGGCAACCTCAGCCGTGGAGGTTCTGGCTGTCGCCCCAACGGAATATATTGTTGGCGTGGCACCCGGCCGTCCGGTGATTTTTTGACAAAGCGGCGTGCCGTCGGTGTTGGTAGAAAGATTGCCGAAAGTATCTTTGGAACGGATACAGTATGTATAATCTGTGGTGGTGTTAAGACCGGTATCGACAATATAGTTTCTGGTGGTTTCGGCGTTTTCACCCGTCAGCGGAATATACGGACCGTCAGGAGCATTTTCGGACCGCCAAACTTCGTATCCGGTGAGCCCGATAACCGTGGTGCCGTCTGCGGCCACAGGATTGCCCCAAAGCAGCAAAATACGATAAGATGCGCTAGATAGTGTTGAGGCGTCCTTGAGCTCAACGGTGTCGGCTGAAGGGATAGCCGGTGTTAGTGTGGTTGAGGAAAGTTCGGCCGTATAAACGCCGCCGTTTCCGGAAACGTCAAAAGCGCGGATTCTGTAGACATAAGCCGTATTCGGAGCCAGTCCTCCGTCGCGATAATCAGTGTTTGTGGTTGTGCCAACCACCGCAAAAGCCCCACCACTAGCCAATTTCCTTTCGATTTCATAGGTATTTGTGGCCCTAAGCCCTCCATTTGCCGGAGCATCCCAATCAAGTTGCACCTGAGTCGAGGAATAACCGCTGGCGGTCGCATTGCCGAGAACTGCCGGCGGTACTTTGAATTGAATAGTCTTAAGTTGGTTATGAGAGTTTGCGCCGATGGTCCCCGTCGCAACTGAGTCCTTAACGTTAACAGAAACTGTATATGTGCCGTAATCTGCCAAGGTTGGAACAGTGTAAGCGTAAGTGTAAGAATAGCCGTTTAAAGTGTCAGCAACATACTCGGTCTTAGTGGTTACCTGTGAGTAGGCTAATATTTCGGTGCCGATACCGTTGGTAATCATCAATTGCTGAATAGCGTTCCCGGTGTCTAAATCAGCCCGACCGTCAGCGTCGGTAACTTTAAAATTAACCGTTACAACATCGCCCGGCACGACACTGTCTTGATTGTGTCCATTATTAACCGAAATGGTGATATCTGCCTGATTAAATACCGGAGCAAAATTGCCTCTGGCCTTGTAATATTGATAAACCGAAGTTCGATTACCATCATCGTAGGCAATCACGCGGTAATAATACCACTGGCCGGAAGCCACCGTATCATCAAACTCGTAAAGCTCGGCGCCTTTATAATAAGGAGCTAATTCATACGATATATTTGCCTTATTTATGGAATAGGTGTAAGTCGAAGGGTCAGCCATTGGCTCTGTGGTCCAATAATCATTAGTGCGGTCCAACACATAATGGTCAGCCTTGCCGCTGTGAGTGATGGAGTTATCTGGGGCAGAATTAAAGGAAGTGCGTATTGTACTGTCTGAAATACCAACTGCCACAAAATTCTGCACCGGTTGCGGATTGGTGATGTCAACAAACTGAATATTTCCGGGCGTTGAATCTTGATAAACTGTGGCGTTTAGGGCGTTGTCAAAAGCTTGCACCCAGTAATAATATGTGTGGCCGTCTTTTAGACTTGCGTCATCCCAGTACAAATTAGCGGTGGTACCAAGAACCGTGGAATTGGCGGGGTTATTGGAATCCATCGCGCGATAAACCGCATAATGATGAACACCGGAAGCCACCGGATTCTCGGGGTCAACTGGCGCAACCCAGCTGACTCTGGTGACTGAATTACCCAACCAAACACCACCAACATAAGATGATGCATTGTTAACTGTGGCGGAAAAAGTGATAGTTGATGGGTGTGCCGTCACCGTGTCATCCCAAACTATTGTGGCCGAAATAGGTGAAGATTCATTTGCAAGATTGTCCTTTAGTTTGGCATAAACTGTTTTGGTGCCGCGAGTTGCTGTGCCGCCGTAAAGCACTTCCGAAAGATCCCACAAGGAATAGTTTAAACCTACTTGATAAGTCGACCAGGGTCCACTCGGTGAGTTGGAAAAGGCAATTTGTGAGTAACCGGAAAGTGCATCCGTGCCGGTTGCCGCCAGGTTAATATCCTTAGAATTAGTAGCCGTATAACCGTTCAAAAGAAGCGGCGAAAGTGTAAGTGTTCCGCTTGGGGCCGTGCCGTCGGTGGTCATGACATAAACAGGTGAAAATGTCTCATGCGCCGCACCATCAATGGCCTTCAGTTTCCATTGCCATTGACCTTCGGCAAAAGTGCCGGCATAGCTGGTTGAGGTAGGTGTAAGATTAGTGCCGGAAAGCAATCTGAAATCGGCATCAACCCCAATTTGTTTGACCCAAAGTTCAAGTTGGGCCACGCCCGAACCGGTGTCGGTTGGTACTTGCCAGCCTAAAGTGCTGGCCGGTGTCGTGTAATTGACCGTTCCGCCAAGATAATGCGGTGTAACACTCATTGTACTGGCATCAGCAAAAACCGGAGCGGTAGTGTCTTCTTGAAGTGTGAACGGCGAATCGTTGGTGTCATAATTTTGCGTCGGCAGATTGATGATACTGGCCGGGTTGCCGACATTATCATGAGCGATAATTTTGACCCACATCGTTTGGGACTGAATATTCGGCGGACGCCAACGATAGCAGCCCTTGCCATCAGCCACATCACAGTCCGTGTTATCACCATTATTCAAATTAGTGGCAATTTCGGTCCAAACCGTATTTCCGTCAAGACTGGCCGCATTGGCATAATATAAAGAAATGGCTTGACTGCCGCCGGTTTTGAGCCCGGAACCCGCATCTGTGATAGACGCGGCATTCCAAACAACGCTTTGCAGCATGCCGCCCGTCCAACTTGTCGTGGCATTAGGTGTTTCAAGCGTATTCCAAAGCATGGAAGGAGCGGTGGTGTCGAGGGTGATGGTGTCGGTCGAATTAGGTGTTGATACATTCCCTGCATTATCCCTAAATTGGGCATAGACGGTTTTGGTGCCGTCGCCAGCGCTCAGAACCCAATCGGCCCTGCTGGCAGAATAGGACTCCCAATCAGACCAGGTGGTGCCGTCATTGGAGAAGCGCATCTGTGAAAGGTTAGAACCACCGGTATCAGAAGCAGAGAGGTTGAGGGTAACGTCGGCGGAAGTAGCATATTCGGCTCCGTTGGCGATAGAGACGGTGCCTGTAGGAACGATCTGTTCAATCGTGAAGTCAGCCACATTCTCGGCGTTATTACCGTAGGCAGTCCAGGACGAAATTCGACCCTGGTCATCTATGGAACGAGCTCGAAGATGATAAGCGGTGCCAGGGGTAAGATTTGGGATATCAACATAGCCGTTACCGGCCGTAGCAGTGACAGTGCCGGTACCGTCAAAGGCGGTGGCAGTGGATTTTATTTCAACCTCTGGCCGAAGATTGGTTGGAGTAGTAGCACAGCCAGTACAGGTCAGGAAGTTTGTGATGACTCTAAGAGTAGAAGAATTAGACCAGGCATCAGGAACACCTCCGGTGGCGGTAACGCCGGTGGCAGTTTTAAGATTCGTTTCATCAGTTTTGGTGAGAATAATATTGGAATTGGTAATAGAGTCTAGGGTGTCGTAAGTAACAGTGAGGTCATTGAGTGTGGGAGTGTTGGCGCCATCAGTGGACTCCAGGGTAAGCTCAACCTCTAGCCACTGCGCAGGAGCAGTGGTAATAGAGCTACCAGATAATTCATAATAACTACTCCAAGTGGCTGAGGTCAGCCCGGCTTCGGTATCAGCTCCCCTGGTTCTGAATTTGATGTTGGTATTTAAAGGTTCGGTGCCATTCCAGGAGATAGCGGACCAAGAAGCTTTGATATCGGCATTAAGTTTAAGAGAAGACAGAATACCTGAGGCTTCATAGGCAACTATAAGCGTTCTTTCTACCACCCCAACCGGTGTTAATTGGTTAGTGGTATTTTCGATTCCCAGCTGACCAGAGCTGTTATACCCCCAAGCCCAGAGAGTGCCGTCTGTTTTTCTGGCCAGGGTGTGATACTCTCCG
>CAYZJN010000024.1:0-8127 GCA_964479115.1 uncultured Candidatus Saccharibacteria bacterium
TTTTATTTGTAAAGGATAAAAAAGAAAGCCAATCCATAATTCCTATAGATTCCAAATTTTCGCTAGAAAATTATAATAAATTGGTTGCAGAAAAAGATGCGACACGAAAAGAATCCTTGGAAAAATTATTTAAACAAGATTTAAAAAACAGGATAGATGAAACTGCAAAATATATAAAACCACGGGAAAATACAATGGATTTTGCTTTCATGTTTATCCCTTCCGAAGGGATTTATTATGACCTCCTGGTAAATCAAGTAGGGGCTGTCAAAGTTAATACCCGCGATTTAATTGAGTACGCTTTTAAAGAAAAACGAGTAATAATCGTTTCACCAACTTCCTTTGCGGCATATCTGCAAACAGTTTTACAGGGCTTGAAGGCCTTAAACATCGAAAAATCGGTGAGGGAGATAATCGGAAATGTCCAAAAACTCTCAACTCACCTCGTGGCCTACGAGGACTTTGCCAAAAAAGTTGGGAACAACCTTGCAACCACCGTGAATTCCTATAACTCAGCCTCTAAGGAGTTTACAAAGATAGACCGCGATATTACTAAAATAACCGGCAAATCAATCGAATCCGAACCTCATTTAATCGATAAGCCATCTGAGCAAGAATAATTACCTTGTGGATAAGTGATTCTTTTCCGATCCATAATACTTCTTATGGTGATTAAATTTGTGCTCAGAGATTGAGATATCCACAGTTTACTTTTTAAAATCATTGACACTGTGTTTGGATTATGATAAACTATTTGTGTATCGCGAAAGTGATGCTACTTGAAAAATCTACCGGTAACCCCCTTACCGACAACTATATAAAATTTAATAAGGGGGTTTTCGTGCCAAAACAAAGTTTTGGCATTTTTCAGCAGGGATAGCGCAGATAATAAGCACCCCCCTTGTTTATTATCTGCACCGTCCCTACTGTTCAAGGTATTACCGATCGTTCTAAGGCAACCGTCTTGGAGCAAATCTTACCGCAGGTAGCGGGTGGCAAGCAGGATTTTATTCTGTATTCGTACGGATTAATTTCCTGCTTGCTGCCTCCTACCGGAGAATGGTTCGGATCACACTACTAATCAATCGGAGATTAGTAATGCACCTGTAAGCTCACAGGTATTTAAGCCTTTGACATCGTCAAAGAAAATGCCAAAGAGCAATGTGGGGGACAGCGCTCAATTAATTGTTTTTGGGGTGAACTCGTCCCCCTTTTCTTATACTAAATTTTATCGCCAGAAGGCGATTTTTTTATATCTAAAATTCTTTATCCTTTAGGTTTTATACTTTATACTTGTCTAAGAAGGGGAAAGCTTTTGAACTGGCAAAACTACTTACGCGGTCTTTTGATTAGTACCTTGATTTTTGGAGGGATCTTAATTTTTTTGAATTTGGCTACCTCGCCGGAATCAGGTATGCTCACCGTCATTATTTATCTTGTGGCTGTATTCTTTTTCGTGATGGGGTTGGCGTCTATTACAGGATTCTTGCTACGACGCTGGTGGAATCACAATGAAGTATTATTCGAAAACGTTAAGATTTCGCTGCGGCAGGGATTTTTGATGGCCGGTTTTATTGATTCACTGCTTGTTATGCGAGCTTTCCGGGTTTTAAACTGGATTGACGGAATTATCCTGGCAATCACCTTTATATTAATAGAAATGTATTTTAAAACGAGGGACTAAAAATGACTTACGACCCGCTAAATATCGCGCTGGGGATGGTGCTGCTCTACGGAGTGAGCTATGGTTTGGTTTTGATTTACAGTTTCATTTACCTGCGCTTCTTACTGAAAAATAAAGAAGTAAAATTTTCACACATGTCTCTTTCGGCGGCTTTGGTTGCTGGAGCCTGGTTAGCTTCGACTTTTGCGGCAATTTGGTTTGCTTCCAGTTTAAATCTAGCGCTTTTTGCTTTAGTTTCCTTGATTCTATTTTTTGCCATTACTTATAACTTTTCCGGTAAATTATTTAAGGTTAAAGGCTGGCACAAGTTCTTGTTTTCTTTTTTCTTGGCCGTCATCCTCAACCCTTATTGGCTAACTTTAACTAAAATTATCTAATGGATCTAAAAAAACTTGCCCAACAATCAAAATCAGAAATCGCAGAGGCTCTAAATAAGGAAGAGCTGTTTGAGGTTTAGGTTAAATTTTTGGGACGAAAAGGGCTTTTGACCCAAGTTTTAAGAAGTCTTTCCGATCTTCCAGTGGACAAAAGAAAAGCTGTCGGGCAATATGCAAACGCATTACGCAAAGAACTGGAGTCATTAATTTCCGCCCGCCAAAAAGAGATTTTAGGAACAGCTTCAGGACAAAAAATTGACGTGACGGCACCGGGTAAAAAATACCCGGCGGGACATATTCATCCGGTCAGTCAAATCCTTGCAGAGCTTTTTGAAATCGGCAAGTCGCTTGGTTTTGCGGTTGCCGAAGGTCCGGAAATCGAAACTGATTGGTATAACTTTGAAGCCTTAAATACTCCCAAGGACCATCCGGCAAGAGATACGCAGGACACTTTTTTCATCAGTGAAAACGTGGTTCTCCGAACCCAAACCTCACCAGTTCAAATCCGCTATATGGAAAATCACAAACCACCGATTCGGATTATAGCCCCGGGTCGGGTTTACCGCCGCGACTCAGATGCGACACACACGCCGATGTTTCATCAACTTGAGGGTTTGTTGATTGATGAGCAAGCAACGGTTGCAGACCTAAAAGGCACACTGGAATTTTTTGCCAAAAAGATTTTTGGGGAGGAAAGAAAAATCCGCCTGCGACCGCATTATTTCCCGTTTACAGAACCTTCTTTTGAAGTTGATGTTTCATGTGGGCTTTGCGGAGGAAAAGGCTGCCGCAGTTGCAAACATTCCGGCTGGCTTGAAGTCTTGGGTGCCGGTATGGTACACCCGGACGTTCTTCGTGCCGGCGGTATTGACCCCGAAAAATACCAGGGCTTTGCTTTTGGCATGGGCATTGAGCGTCTTGCGATGTTGAAGTATGGCGTTGATGATATGCGGATGCTTTATGAAGGTGATTTAAGATTTGTGGAGCAGTTTTAATGAAATATACTGGAATATTTGAATTATTAATATTTATAGTTTTATATTTATTTTTTGCATTTATCTATATAGGTTTCGGACTTGTAACCAGGATCGTTAATATGGGAGATATTTTACAGGTTCTATTAGCCAGTTTGCCGGTTTGGTCGTCGTTTTTTTTAAGTGGTGCGCTGATGAATCGCCGTTTGGCAGATTCAAAAGGAGTACACCTAAACCTAAAAGATAATTTTTTAATTTTTTTAAAAACAACCCTGGTCTTGATACCTTCGACAATATACATGCTTTTATTATGGTTTATAGTGTCGGTTTGGTTATCGACGGTGCCAGGCGCCCTAAGCATAGAGGGTAACAACTTTCAGGACTACCTTTTATTAACTTGGTATATAGGGCTTCCTTTTTATTCTCTTATCATCCTTTTTTACTCTATCTGGCACCAATTCGAAAATAAAAAGGTAGCCGCAATAAAAAATAAGGTTATTTTATGAAGATTCCACTTAAATGGCTTTCTGAATACGTTAATCTAAAGGGACTAACCGACAAGGAAATTTCCGAAGCCTTAACGATGTCCGGGACGGAGAACGAGATCGAAAGAGGCGTTGAATTCCCGAAAATAGTGGTGGGAGAAATCAAAGAAATTACCGCTCATCCGAATGCCGATAAAATCCGGGTCACTAAAACCGATGTCGGTAGGGAAAACGGTGGGGTACTGCAGATTGTTTGTGGTGCGCCAAATATCGAGGTTGGTCAAAAAGTGCCGGTGGCTTTGGTGGGTGCACCAATCGGTGATTTTGTGATTGAAAGAACCAAGATTCGCGGCGTTGAATCAAACGGCATGCTGGCGAGCGAATCAGAGCTCGGGATTTCAGATGACCATTTGGGTATTATGATTTTAGATCCACGGGCCAAAGTCGGTCAAAAATTAGAAGAAGTGCTGAATATCGGCGGCACGGTGCTGGAGGCCGAAGTTACGCCGAACCGCGGAGATTGCCTTTCAATG
Source organism: uncultured Candidatus Saccharibacteria bacterium (assembly GCA_964479115.1). GTDB lineage: Bacteria > Patescibacteriota > CPR2 > UBA1875 > UBA1875 > CAYZJN01. The sequence goes on from CAYZJN010000024.1 coordinate 4,054, forward strand.
ACCGGCATCGCCAGAGAAGCGTCTGCCGCTTTAAATCGAAAATTACTGGTTAAAAAACTAATACCAGTCGAGTCCAAGTCACCCAAAAAAGTTAAAGTCGAAATTCAAAATAAAGAAAAATGTCCACGCTATATCGCCAAGGTTATAGAGGACATCAAGATTGGTCCGTCACCAAAGTGGATGCAAGAAAGACTTTCGGCTTGCGGTGTACGGCCCATTAACAATATTGTTGATGTCACAAATTACGTGATGCTGGAAATGGGGCAGCCACTACATGCTTTTGATGCCGGAAAAATAAGCGGGGGAATTATAGTCTGCTCGGCGCGGCTAGGCGAAAAACTTATAACACTGGACGGTGTCGAAAGAAAACTCGACAAATCCGATTTGGTGATTGCCGACGAAAAGAAAGCTATCGCTTTAGCTGGTGTGATGGGCTGCTCAAATTCTGAGGTCGAAGAAAAAACCACGACAATTGTTCTTGAGGCGGCGGTTTTCCACCCGACATCCGTGCGTAAAACAGCCCAAAAACTTGGACTGCGTTCTGAGGCCTCCAATCGTTTTGAAAAAGGCATTCCGCTCAATTTGCCCGAGTATGCTATCGAACGTGCTGCTGAGTTAATTTTGGAAACAGACGGTAAAGCCGGCAAAAATACGGATGTTCTTTTAAAATGGATTTGGATTCAACGTGTTGGTCTTGAACTCTCAAATGTTCCAAAATTTTTAGGAATAAATATTGAAACCGAAAAAGTTCTTTCATTTTTGAATTCGCTTGGTTTTGGGGCTGGATTATTTGATATTAGGAAAGAGGCAAGAGCTCAAGTTGGGAAGCCGTACATTTGGGGTGCTTCTTTCAAAACGCACGGCGATATGGCCTTTGATTGCTCTTATTTGACGGATTATCTTTATTCTTTAATCGGTCAGTTTATCGGGCACACGGCGCTGGCGCAATTTGAAAACGGACGCGAAGTTGATATTGATAATTTGCAGCCAGGCGATTTGCTGTTTTTAAAAGGAAAAATTAAAAGATCAGTCACTGACCATTATTTCGAAAACGACGGACATGGTAATCATAAAAAAATAAAACTAACAGAAAACAAAGAAGTCGGACATGTGGCAATTTACATCGGAGGCGGGCGAGTAGTTCATGCCAGCCAATCTGGCTACGATTACAAAACAAAAAAATGGTCAAAATTGCCACCAAATAAGGCAAAGGTAGTTGAAGACAATGTAGAAAAATTTTTGAACCATCCGGAATTTTTGGGTGCGCGTCGTTACATTCGGGATATCGGCAATTTTGTGTCGATAACCGTGCCTTGGTGGCGGCTGGATGTGCGAATTGAAGAGGATATTTTAGAAGAAATTGGACGTATGTACGGCTATGTTAATTTTCCCTCGACGCTGCCGTCTGGCCCGTTGCCGTATTTTGAAGAAAATCGAAGAATCACTTTGACTCAAAAAGTTCGAGCACTGCTCTTGGGAGTCGGTCTTTCAGAAGTCTATACTTATTCTTTTGTTTCTCAGAAAGCGGCTGAATATCCAACCCCCAAAATAAAACCGATGAAAGTCGCCAATCCGATTAATCCTGAACAGGAATATATGCGAACCTCGCTGGCCACATCGCTTTTAGAGGCTGCCCGTAAAAATCAAGAAAACCGTTCCGAAATTAAAATATACGAAATTGCCTCAGTTTATTTGCCAACGAGTAAAGTTTTGCCTGATGAAACTCAAAATTTAGTAATTTGTTTGAAACCTCAAAACAAAAAGGCCGATGTTGCTTTTGCCGAATTAAAAGGAATATTAGAGTTATTTCCGGATCGTTTAAATTTGGGTAAATTCGAATACAAGCCTCTGGAAGTTGAATTTTTAAGCAAGAGTCAAACCGCCGGAGTTTATTATCAAAAAAAGCAAATCGGATATTTAGGATTGGTTTCACCGAAAGCCAAACAAGATTTTGGTCTAAAACACGATTTTGTTTTGGCCGAAATTAATTTGGAAATACTGTCTCAGAAATTCGGTAAAGCCCGAGTTTACAAAAGCATTCCTCGTTTTCCAGAGGCTGAACGCCACTTTAACCTGCTTGTAACCGATGTTACTATTGCGGCTGAAATTGAATCTAAGTTGAATAGTTTTAAAAATCCGTATCTTTTGGCGCTTTCACTGGAGGATATTTACGCCGGTGATAACTTGCCCGAGGGCAAGAAAAGTGTCACAATTAAAGCAGTTTTTGGCTCAATGCAAAAAACCTTAAAAGATGAGGAAATTGCAGAAGCCCAGAAGCAATTATTGAGTTATCTAAAAAAATCCCTCGGAGGGGAATTGAGAGTCTAAACAAATGGTGCAAGTAGACTCATTAAAAAATCGAAAATCAGTCGAACAAACTCAGAATCGTACCAGCGAAACTGAAGATATTTGGGTTAAACATTTTCATTTATTTAATCGAAAAAAAGAAAACGAATGGGCGGTGAATCAAAACAATGTTGCTACGAGTTCTACACCACCCAAATTGGTAAAAGCGGCAAAAAAAGTTAAAAAGACTCAAAAACAAAAAAAACTGGAAGCAGAACGTCGAGCGAAGATCAAAAAAGGAGTTTTAACCTCTCTGAAGACCACCATGTTTGTGGCCTCATTTTTGTTTGTGGTTTTTTGTGTCGCGGTTTATTCCTACAAAAATTCTTACAACAATAAGGCGTACCTTGGAGTTCGTATATTGGGCGAGGAGTTAGGCGGCAAAAACGAGATTGAGATTCAAAATATCCTAGCGGAAAAAATCAAACAAATAAATTTGTCTTTTGAGGTAGATGGGGCGGAAATTTTGGTCAAACCGGAAGAAGCTGGAATAATTTTTGACTCCGCGCATACAGCAAGAAATGCTGTGATTAAGGGCAAAAGCGAAGGCTGGTATCAAGTTTGGCTTTATCCAGCTGGCTCTCTGCTGCATAGTATAGTCCCTGCGGCTCAGGCTTTTTCGATTTCTGATTTTCAAGGTAATTTGGATTTTGAATATAGCATTGATGAACAAAAATTAAATGAGTTCACACAAAACCTGTCTCTAAAATTTAATCAAGATTCACAAAATGCCGGCTTGGTAATGCAGGGAACGGAAGTTCAAGTAATCCCCGCAATTTATGGCCGAAAAATAGTGACTGATTCAATAAAGGTTCAGCTGGCAGAGGCAATTCGTTTTGAAAGTGGTGAAAAGATTTCAATCGATGTCGAAAAAGTAGACCCTGCTATCCTTGAAACGGAGACTCGCAATTCGGTCGAAAAAGCAAAAGCACTTTTGAATACTTCCGTAATTTATACTTATAAGGGCCAAGAGTATCGACCCGATAAAGTCACAATCGGCGGTTGGATTATTTTTGAAGTTCAAAAAGAGAATAACGAAGATGTGCTTGTTCCGAAAATTGATCCCAAAAAAGTTTATCCTTATATTTACGGATTGGCCGGTAAAATAAATGTTCCCGCCATCAATAAAAAGATTACTGTCAGAAATGGTGTGGAATCTACCCTAGAACAAGAAGGCAAAGAAGGTCTTGCGGTTGACGTTGATAAAGCATCTGCCAATACCGCAACTTTAATGAATTCGGGAAAAGGGATTTTGATGGAACTTCCAACTTATGTTGTTAAGCCAAAAACATCCGTAAACAATATTTTGGTCGCCGACTGGTCAAAATATATTGATATTAATCTTTCGGAGCAAAGAATGTGTGCCTATCTAGCCGGCGGGGAGCAAGTAAACTGCTGGTTTGTGACCACCGGTCAAAGAGGTATGAGTACACCGACGGGAACCTTTTTAATTCAACGTAAGGCAGGTGCTGGCGGTGCACCGGGTGCCTACGGTGGCGGAGTCTGTATGCCGAATCCACCCAGCCCTTATCCGCTTTGCGGTATTAACTACGTCAGCACATTCACCTCGCAGGGCCACGCTATTCATGAAGCTTGGTGGCGCAGCAGTTTTGGTGGTGCTGATTATATTTGGAACGGTTCTCACGGTTGTGTGAACTCTACTTACGAAATCGCTAAATTTATTTATTACTGGGCACCTTTAGGCACTCCGGTAATCGTGCATTATTA
>CAYZJN010000025.1:0-7748 GCA_964479115.1 uncultured Candidatus Saccharibacteria bacterium
TTCGATTTTTTCAATTTTGAAAACCCGAACTCCCTAGGTTGCCCCAAAAATCAACAGATTTTTGGGGACCCCACCTTGGTCGGCCTGGCGGCGAAGCGGGATTTTCAAACGTTCAAAAATCTTATCCTTCTTTTTTCGAAAACATAGTCACTAAATATAAATCGATTTCTAATTTTGTGTTTTAGAATTTTAATTTTGTCTTAATTTTGTTACAATATTTATGTTGAGGAGGGTCTCAAAATAAAACGTACTAAAATTGTGATAGCCAATTGGAAAATGAACTTAACCGTGCCTGAATCATCGGTTTTGCTTTCTAAATATGCCAAAGAAATTAAGCCGTTTCATACCGAAGTCGTAGTTTGCCCGACTTTTACGGATATTTATTCTGCCACCGAAGCCCTAAAAGAAACCGAAATTGAAGTTGGGGCACAAAATGTTTATTCGGAGGACGCCGGCGCTTATACCGGTGAGGTTTCAGCTCATCAACTGAAAGGTTTTGCCGAATTTTGCATTGTTGGTCATTCTGAAAGGCGCCATCATTTTAACGAAAACGACAAAGTGGTGGCCAAAAAAGCTGCTGCTTGCGTCCGTCATGAAATTACACCGATTATTTGTGTTGGTGAAAACCTGCACGAGCGCATGGACGGTCTCACCAATTTGGTTGTTGCCGGGCAAGTAGAGGCATCTCTGGCTGACCTGACCGGTAAAGAAGTCGGAAACGCTGTGATTGCCTACGAGCCGGTTTGGGCTATCGGAACGGGTCATGTTTGTGAGCCCCAAAAAGCTGAAGAAGTTGTCAGCCGCATCCGCAATTTGGTTAAAGTTTTACATGGTGAAAGCGTGGCTGAAAAAGTCCGTATTGTTTACGGAGGTTCTTTAACCGACAAAAACGTTGGTGGATTTTTGTCACAACCGAATCTGGACGGATTTTTGGTCGGCGGTTCTTCATTGGACCATCAGATTTTTGCCAACATAGTGGAGGCGGTTGAAAGCCACGTTGGTACGCGAGCTACTCCCAAAAGCCATCAAGCGCCCAAAAAGAAGATAATAAAAAAGAAAAAATAACATGCTCGTAAATCCCTTAGAACTCTACAAACGAGCCCGAAAAGAGGGCTTTGCTATCGGTGCGTTTAATACCTCGGATTTAAATATTACCAAGGCAATTATTGAAGCCGCCGAAGAGTTACGTTCACCGGTGATAATTGAAACATCAGAGGGTGAAATCGATTTTTTAACACCGGAGATTTCAGCTGCTCAAGTTAAAGCACTTGCAGCTAAGGCCAAAGTTCCCGTGGTTTTACATCTGGATCACGGCAAAAAGTTTGAAACAGTTGTCGAAGCAATTAAAAACGGCTATACCTCGGTTCATTTGGATGGCTCATCCAATCCTTATGATTTGAATGTTTCACTCACTAAAAATACGGTTCAATTTGCTCACGAAAAGGGTGTGGCGGTCGAAGGTGAAATCGGACATATCGCCGGCTCCTCGGAATCTCACGAACATAAAATTGAAATTGATATCGAATCGTTAACCAATCCTATGGATGCGAAAAATTTTGTTAAAGAAACCGATGTCGACGTCCTAGCTGTTGCTATCGGCAATATCCACGGTGTTTATGCCAATCCGCCGCAACTTGATTTTGAGCGCTTAGCCGAAATCGATAAAAAAGTGAAATGTTTTTTTTCGTTGCACGGCGGTTCCGGAATTCCTAAAAATCAAATCCAGCGAGCCATTAAAATGGGTGTCGTAAAGGTCAACGTAAACACGGAACTTCGGATGGCTTTTCACGACGGAATTTTACATGAGTTTGAAGTTCATCCCGAAGAAGTGATACCATATAAATACTTGCCGGCCGGAACAGAAGCCGTTAAAAAGGTTGTAGAAAATAAAATTAAGTTATTTGGTTCGGTTGGAAAAGCATATTAAAATTTTAAATTTTAAATTTTAAATTTACAAAAAGGAGGGTATATGAAAAAACCGGAGTTAGTCAAAAAAGAAGAAATCCCAAAGTTGATTTTGGGTGGGGCCTCGATATATGGCATTAGTTGGTTCATGCTATATTTAACGGCGCTTTTGCTTTCAAAAGTTATCATCAGCCTGTTCGGTTCTTATGAAAGCTACGGCAGTATTTTGGCGGGAGGACTGCCTGATGCCAGTCTGCTTTATAAGCAAGGTTTCTTGAGTGGAATAATCATCTTGGTGGCTTTAATTCTTTTGGTCATTCTGGTTGCCTTTGACGAATATTATTTTTCACGCGAACTTAAAGGCTTCAAAAGAAGGCTTTTTTGGGGCATTTCCTGGGGATTAATATTCGTAATTTTGGACACGGTTGCCGGATCGGTCTGTTTTTCCAAGGAGTTATTAGAAGGTGGCAGCTTTAGTTGCAACACTTTTTCGATTGCTGATACCGTAGGTATCTTTTACTGGCTCTTTATAGTACTAATTGTTGTGCTGCCTTTTGCTTCCGAACATTACGGTCGGGCCAAGGCGAGTTATAAAAAGGAAAATAAATAACTATGGCAAAGAATATCGTTTGGTTCCGCGAAGTAGGCAAAGATGACGGGAAAACGGTTGGCGGCAAGGGCGCTAATTTGGGTGAGTTAACACGAGCCGGTTTCCCGGTGCCGCCTGGCTTTATCATTACATCAGAGGCTTACTTTGATTATGTTAAAGAGAGCGGTTTGGAAGACAAAATCAAAAAAATAATGGAAGGTTTGGACTTTGAAGATACTAAGGATTTGCAAGATAGAGCCGAAAAAATCCAAGCGTTGATTTTGGAAACTCCATTACCGACTAGCCTGAAAAAAGAAATTGTTGAAGGTTATCATCAGCTTAAAACCGAATCTCATACCGAAAAATTATACGTGGCGGTGCGTTCTTCGGCCACAGCTGAGGATCTGGCCGAAGCTTCTTTCGCCGGTCAGCAGGCCACTTTCCTGAACGTTATCGGAGACGAGGCGGTTTGCGTAGCAGTGCTCAAGTGTTATGCTTCTCTTTTTGAAGCCAGAGCAATTTATTATCGTAATGATAACGGATTTGATCAAACTTCCGTTGGGCTTGCGGTACCGGTGCAAAAAATGGTTGATTCCGAAACGGCCGGTGTGATGTTTACGATTGACCCTTCAAATAATGACATGAATCATGTTTCAATCGAGGCGGCTTATGGTCTTGGTGAAGTTGTAGTGCTGGGAGCAGTTACGCCAGACCGCTACTTGATTGATAAAAAAACCCGTGAAATTACCTCGAAAGAAATTGCCAAGCAAACCTGGATGCTCACCCGCGACTCCAAATCAAGTTCCACCGATAATACAGAAAATTTAGAAGAAGGCAGTACACCGGTGCCGGTTCAAAAACAAAGCGAACAAAAAATTTCCGACAAAGAAATTATAAAGCTATTCGATTTGGCTGTAGCTATCGAAAAACATTACGGGAAGCCGCAAGATACCGAATGGGGAATTGAAGGCGGCCGAATTTATATGCTGCAATCCCGTCCGGTTACAACTCTGGGTGATGCGGCTGAGCCTTCAACTGAGCCTGCGGAAACAACCGGTGATATAAGCAAAGCCGAAGTGATTTTGAAGGGAGCCGCGGCTTCTGTCGGTATGGCGGCCGGTGAAGTTGTAGTGATTCATTCGCCTAAGGAAATCGATAAAATCAAACCGGGCAACGTTTTAGTAACTGAAATGACCACCCCGGACTATGTGCCGGCTATGAAACGGGCTGTTGCCATTGTTACCGACAAGGGAGGACGCACTTGCCACGCGGCTATTGTTTCCCGCGAACTCGGTATCCCTTGCGTGGTTGGAACCGAAAATGCCACCACGGCTTTAAAGGGAATTGGCATGATTACGGTAGACGGTAAAAGCGGTATTGTTTATAAGGGCGATGTTGCTCCCAAAAATACAGCAGCCACAAACCCGACTGCAGCCGCACCCGCAGCACCGGCTAAAATCATTACCGCCACTAAACTTTATGTGATTTCCGCTGAACCGGAGCTGGCCGAAAAGCATGCCGCCCGCGATGTAGATGGCGTTGGTCTTTTAAGGGCCGAATTCATTATTGCCGAAGAAATCAAAGAGCATCCTAAAAAAATGATTGCCGAAAAACGCGGCCATGAATTTACCGAAAAATTGACGGTGGGACTGACAAAATTTGCTCAGGCCTTTTATCCGCGTCCGGTCATTTATCGTTTTACCGATTTCAAAACTAATGAATATCGTAATTTACCGGGCGGAGATAAGTACGAACCGGAGGAAGAAAATCCGATGATCGGCTATCGTGGCTGTTTCCGTTATCACAAAGATCCGGAGGTTTTTAAACTGGAAATCGATGCCATCAAAAAAGTCCGCGAGCAATTCAACAATCTGCACGTGATGGTGCCTTTTGTGCGAACGGTGCCGGAATTTCGCTTGGTTAAACGCTTAATGACTGACTATGGCCTTTCCAAGGAATTGGATGATTCATTTAAACTTTGGATTATGGTTGAGGTACCGGCCTCGGTGCTACTTATTGATGAATTTGCTAAAGAAGGTGTGGATGGTGTCTCTATTGGCTCGAATGATCTGACTCAGTTGACGCTTGGACTAGACCGGGATTCTTCGGTGGTGGCGGAGGAGTTTGACGAACGCAATCCGGCCGTACTTAAGATGTTGGAGTGGACGGTTAAGGGCTGTAAAAAAGCCGGTATGACTTGTTCAATTTGTGGTCAGGCGCCGAGCGTTTATCCTGAAATCACTCAAAAACTGGTAGAATGGGGCATTACCTCGATCTCCGTGATGCCGGACGTGTTGGAAGATACCCGTAAATTAATGGCCGAAGTGGAAGAACGCCTGATCCTTTCTGAACTCACGAACGTTCAAAAAGAGCTTGCTGATTTGAAGACGCAGATCGAAGAGCGAAACTAATTATAAGATTCTTTTAATTTTCTCCTTTTAGGATTAAAATTTATCTAAAGTCGTATGTGATATTTGCGGCAGTTTAAGTATCGGAGGGTATACGTTGCAGTGTCCTAATTGCGGAAAAGAGGCGCTTAATGTCAACGGTCGTTACGTTTGTCTCGACTGTGGTATTGAAATTGCTCCAAACGGTGTTCCGGCCCAGTATCAAAAACCGGCTGAAGTCGTTGTTAATCATGATTCCCAAACCGAGGATAACGCTGCTCCGGCAGCGCAGGATACCCCAACTCTTTGGGCTGCTGACGAACCTCAAGCACCGAATCCGCAACCAAATGCTCAAAATACCCCTGCTCCATCAAGTGCGGGCAGTGTTCGGGATTATTATATGGATAGTCTTACTAAAATGGCCGGCGAAGATGGGCAAAGCGCTGTAGCTAGCGGCAGCGTTCAGTCAAATCAACCGCAAGCGATTGTACCCGATTTTCCGGTTCTCGATGAAACGGGACCGACTTTAGCATCCGAACCGGTAACTGAACCACAAGCCGAAACAGCACCGGTAGTTGCAACACCTGTTCCTGAAACTACCGTCACTCCTGATTTTCCCGTCGAAACACCAGTTGAAACACTTGATGCGTCGGCTCCAACACCAAAAGCAGGTCAGGATTTAGCTGTTCAAGCTCCGATTGAGGCCGCGACGCCAGACGATAACGAGGCTCAAATTACTGTGCCCGAAAATTATTTTCAGCCGTCTACTTTTGATATCAGGTCGGGGACACAAGCAGGTACCACTGCCTTGCCAACAACTGAAACGTCCGGTTCGCTGCAGTCGGCTTCGACTGAAGCTATAAAACCGCTTATCGCCACCGAACCGGTTGCTCCAAATCCATCTGCAGTCGAAACTTTGCCGGGAGCACCTCAACCAGAATCCCGATTAGCGACTGAGCCGGCAGAAATTAAATCAGAATTACACGGTGAAGCAAAACCAGCCGAGGAAAGTTCGAATTCACTGCCGGGGATTTCCGGCATTCCCAGCGCCGAAAGTGTATTTGGTCCAAGCGTTAGCAATTCGGCTGATACGGATCAAAACTTTGTCATGAAAAAGAATCCTTTAAAGAAAATTTTATTAATTGTTGCAATTTCAATCGGGGCAGCGACTTTAATTGGCGGTTTAATTTACGGCATTATATACTTCGTGAAACCAAAGAATGCAGGTACCGGTAACGTCAATCCGGGTAAAGTTTTAAACATCTCTGCCGCGGTAGGTGAAAAGATGGATAACATTTTATTCTTGAGTAACAAATTTGAACAAAAAATTGACTTTAGTGGACTGACCGTTAAAGCCATTGCCGGAGAAGAACAAAAGCAAGCAGAGCGAACATCCTTTTTTTCGAAACCCGCTGAAATGAAAGGTGATTGGCAATTGGACGCTGAAGGCGATTCTTCTCTTGCAGGTTCTTTTTTGGGCAAGGAAGACAAGAGAATCTATATTGAATCAGAAGGCAAAACCTACGTTTTTTCACCGGAAACCAACGCTTGGATTGATGTCGCCGGTTTTCAGTTAAATATAATTCCACCGCTTTATCCATTGGAATCAAAAGGATCACTTTTTTATGCTCTTCGGACGGCCAATATTGTCGATCAGGGTAGTGAAAAAATTGACGGAACGACCTATCATAAATATCAAATCGTACCGCAAGTAGAAGTTATCGAGGAACTCTTGAATTCCGCCAATCCACTGCTTCTTTCGGGTTTGGATTTAAACACAGTCGAATTAAGTCGATTTACACTAACAGCCTATATTGATACGGACAGTCGTATTTATAAAATCGTGGCTAATGGCGAAATCACCATTGATTCTAATTACGCTTCGGGTGTTGTTGCTATAACCTCTCAAGGGATTTATGACTACAGTGAAACTAAAGTAACCAAACCTTAATGAGAATTCATTCGATTACAGCCAGAGAAATTATTGATTCGCGGGGCAACCCGACCGTTTCAGCCGAAGTAGAGCTAGCGGACGGTACGATTGCCTCGGCTTGTATTCCTTCGGGCGCTTCTACCGGTTCGGCCGAAGCTTTTGAACTCAGGGACGAAATAAAATCGCGTTTTGGCGGCAAGGGAGTGCTTTTGGCTATCTCGCACATCAACGAGATGATTGGTCCGGAGTTAGCCGGTATGGCCGCCGAAAATCAATCTGAAATAGACGCCAAATTAATAGAACTCGATGGCACGGCAAATAAAAAGAATTTAGGTGCCAATGCTATCGGAGCAGTTTCGTTAGCAGTGGCGCGGGCATCCGCAACCTCCGATGGTCTTGAACTTTTTGAATATTTAGCCGAGCTATACCACGGCGAGAAAATCACCAAATTTACCTTGCCGACACCGATGTTTAACGTTTTGAACGGCGGAGTACACGCTCAAAACAACATTGATATTCAGGAAACGATGATTGTGCCCTTGGGACTCGCGACTTTTGAAGAAAAATTGCGAGCCGGTGTAGAGATTTACCAAACCTTAAAAGCAGCTCTCGCGGCCAAAGGTTTTTTTACTGGTCTTGGTGACGAAGGAGGATTTGCGCCGGATTTTGATAAAAACGAAACGGTTCTTGCTTGGGCGAAAGAAGCTGTGAGCAAGGCGGGCTACGACGAAAAAAAGGTTCGACTTTCCTTGGATGTGGCGGCAACCGGACTTTTTGATACCAAATTGAAAAAATACGTCCTAAAAGCCGACCGAAAAAAATTTACCTCTGCCGAAATGATTAAATATCTCAAAACTTTATCCCAAAAATATCAACTTTTCTCGGTAGAAGACGGACTGGCGGAAAACGATAACTCTTGGCGAAAATTAACAGA
>CAYZJN010000026.1:0-7658 GCA_964479115.1 uncultured Candidatus Saccharibacteria bacterium
ACGTTGGTGAAACGCTTCGTCCGGTTTTCTTTGCCAGTAATAATAACCGTGCGGTTTTTGAAAAAGATGTAAACGGAGTGAAAAATTTCTTGGTCTATGAACTTAAAAAAAATCCGAATAGTTGGAATGTGACGGATATTTTTAACCTTTCCTTTAATAAGTACGTTTTTAACCCACGTGATCATAATGAATTGTATACTTTGCGTGAAGGCAGCTTGTACCGTCTGAACTATATTAATAAAACAATGTCTGCAGTTTTAGATACTAATTTAACTGATGTGTTTGTTGAAGAAAACAACCTTTATTACATCAAGGCAGGTAAGGACAAGAAAACGCTTTACCGCTTTGTCTCGGAAGGAAACATTGCAAATGTAATCGACAAATTACCGGTTTCGGAAAATTATTCGGTTAAATATCTCGGCAACGGAGATGGCTACTTGGTACTCGCAAGAGACAGTAAAGAATTATGGCTTTATCCCGCCACAAATGACCCATACCAAACTCCTAAAAAAATTGCAGAGGCGGTGGAATGGGTTCTGCCCTCGCCTAAGAATCAATTTATCGGTTATTATGCCGGTAACTCATTCTATTCCTATGAGCTGGAAAAGGACGTAACCTTTCAAACACTAAAAGACGTTACGCCTGAAACTATTGATTGGTTACCAGATCAGTTTAATCTTGTTTACACCAAGGACGGCAAGGTTAACATGGTAACGTATCTCGGTTTCTATAATAAACAAATTTTCAATTCCGAAAAAGGAACAGCAGCTTTTGCTTCTCCAAATTCGCCGCGGATATACTTTTTTACCAAGCCCGAAGGAAAGTTGACAACTGATTTGTTTGTTTTCGATCTTTTTAATTTTTAATCGACAAATAAAGATTTAACCCAGGACCATAGACGTTCAAAAATTCCGCCCAGAGAATTTGAATCTGTGGATGGCAGACTATCCGGAGTTATCAGAGCCTGCTTGGTTACGAGCTGGGGCTTGTAATAAACCGGTGCAGTCTGATCAAACTTTACTATTAGCCTTTTCCAGTTTGTGCCGGCTGGTGTACAGGTCATTAAGGTTAGAGTTGGTGTATCTGTAGGAGAAAGTACGGAAGTATTAGTTGGATCAACGACGATAACCTCTTTTACAATGTAGACAAACTTTTTGCCGTTATAATAAATCTTTGCTTGGTCCCCGACAGCTAGTTTATCCAAATTCAAGAAAATGTAATTATAATTACCCTTAATCCACCAAAAATTTGAAGAATGACCTGTAATGAAAGTGTTGCCGACTTCACCCGGATTAGCAGTGCCTGCGTAATGAACTACACCGCGGGTTAGATTGTCCTGTATCGTTTTCTCATCGGTTGTTGACAAAAAGATAATCGGTGCAGTTACGCCTATCTTTGGAATAATGACCTGTGAGGTGCTCGGGACAACTTCGCCTGGGTCAAGCGGAGCGGACTCCTCCATTTTTTGTTGCTCGAGTGTCTGATAGGTAATTATTTGCGGCGACTCTATCTCATCTAGTTTCTTGAAATTATTAAAAAGAATTGGTGCGTTAAGAACAGAAAAAATAATTGAAAAAAGGATTACATAATAAAGACCATAACGGACATACCATTTTTCCGTAAAAAGATATTTGGTGATGCCCCAGACGTGTTTAATTTTTTCCCAAAAAGTTTTCTTTTTAATTTTGTCTAAAACTAAAGCCTCAGGATTTAGTTCGTGAGTTTCGGGGTCAATGGCCATTTCGTGTGCACCCTTAATTCCATGCTCCTTTAAAATTTCCTCCAACTCGTCTTCGCGGCCGGATTCTTTAAAATGCTTTATCAGCTTTTCGATATGTGAGATTTTTGGTTCTTCCAATGATTGACTATCCCCTCCCTAGATATTATAATCTGTAAGCCTAAAAAATATAAGGTATCATAGTGTTAGGCCCGTGTGGCGCCCTGAACCTCGTTGGGTTCTGGGCCATAAACTCGACGTAGTTTATGGGAATTGGTATAAATAGTCTATGCATTACGTTTATGTTTTGAAGAGCGAGCGAGATGGTAGACTGTATGTTGGTCAAACCGGTAACTTGAAAAGAAGAATAAAAGAACATATGTCAGGTTCAGTTTACTCTACGAGTAGAATGTTACCGCTCGGATTGGTATTTTATGAATGTTTTCTATCCAAATACGATGCCGTTAGAAGGGAGCGATATTTTAAGACTAGCAAGGGGAAGTCAAGCTTAAGACAAATCATAAGACAGTCAGCTGAAGCAAAGACAGATGAATAGTAATATGCCCGTGTGGCGGAATTGGTATACGCGCACGACTCAAAATCGTGTGGGGTAACCCATGTCGGTTCGAGTCCGACCACGGGCACCAAAAGCAGATGAATTATTCCTCTGCTTTTTTGATTGCTTGAGGTATATATTTAATGATGTCCCCAGCCATAACACTGCGTTCGCCAAGATTCTTCTTGGCCAGTCTACCTGCCAGCGAATGTAAATAAACAGCAGTGACAGTGGCCTCAAATGGTTTAGTGGGGTTCTGAGCAACAAAGGAACCGATAATGCCCGAAAGAACATCACCTGAACCTCCTGTTGCAAGTTCCGGTCCGCCCATCGTATCAATCACGGTTTTTTCCGCATGATGTATAATTGTTTGATGCCCCTTTAACACAACAGCTGCTCCCGTATAGTCTTCAATTATCTCTGCCGCCTCAGTTTTATGAGTTTCGATGTAATTTGTGGCACTCTTTTGTTTTGGTACATCAAGGGCGGCTAACAATTTAGCGGCTTCTCCAACGTGAGGCGTAATAATTATGCTGGTTTTCAATTTTTTAAAATAATCCTTAACGGATTCCAAGCCTTCTTTGTGACGGATAGCGTCAATGCCATAAGCCAAAGCTTTCAAACCGTCGGCATCAATCAAGACCGGAACCTTGAGTTTCTGCAATAGCTCCCAAACAAATTGGACTGTTTCGGTATTGGTCGAGAGACCGGGTCCAATTATAACTAAATCGGAAACCTTTAACTGTTCGTCCAGCAAGATTAAGGCGTTTCTGGCTATGCTGCCGGAATGCGTTTGTGGTAAGGCCAGAGTCATGGCTTCCGGCAGAACACCGGTGAAGTTGCTTTTTAATTCCTCAGGAAAAGCTAACGTCAAAATGCCCGTGCCGGAGCGAAAGGCAGCCTCACAAGTCATTAGTGCGGCACCGGCCATGCCTCTTGAGCCGGCCACAACTAAAACTCGACCAGCTTTCGATTTATAATAATGAACAGGTCGCTGCCAAAGAATATCCGGATAAAGCAGTTTGTTTTGGTAAACAATCTCTGCCATTTTTATCCTTGATTAAAAATTATTTTATGAACGATCGGGCAATTTTACCAATAATCGGCAGTTCCCATTCTTGTTTTTGGTAGGCCTTTACCATTAGGACAACTCTCAAGGCTATATAAGCAAGAATATAAACAGGATAAATAATCACGCCGAAACCCAGGGTTAACCCACTAAAAATCGGGATAATCATCCAAACCATAGCGAGGTTAGCAATTCCAAGCGCCATTGATTGTGCGCCGGCAAAGCGAACAAATTTGTCGTCCTTCTCAATCAAGAAGAAAATCAAGCCACCTACAATATCTAGTAGGTAGGCCAATAGTGCTGCCACATTGGGTTCCAAGCCAGTTTCGTTGTTACCTTTTGAAACCTTATCAGATTCTTTAACTTCTTCTGCAGTCATAAGTACTCCTTTTTAATACGTTAATATTTTAACAAAATTTAGTTAATTCATAAAGGGCAATGCCACAAGCGGTAGATACGTTAAGTGATTCCTTCTTGCCACGCATGGGAATTTTTAAAATATGGTCAGAGAGAGACAAAATATTTCTTGCTATTCCAGAAACTTCATTTCCAATCACTAATATAAAGGGCTCGATCACTTTTGCGTCTTTAATATCGGTAGCGCTTTCATTGATTTCAAGCGAAACTATCTTTCTCCCCCCTTTTTTCTCTTTTTGCAGATAGATAGCTAGGTCATCGACAATTTCTGCTTTAAGACTATTCTCAGCACCCAGAGACGTTTTTTTAACTTTGGAATTATTAAGATCAGGCGTAATGCCACCAAACACAACTTCTTTCACCCCAAAAGCCTCAGCTGTTCGCAAAATAGAGCCGACGTTATAAGCGCTTCTGATGTTGTCTAACGCTAAAATCACCGTCATATTTTAGCACGGAAAGGTTTGACTTAAGGAGTATTTTTTGATACAATATTTCGGCTTATACAAATAGGAGTTAAATAGAATGGCACATACAAAAGCCGGCGGCTCAACCAGATTAGGCCGCGATTCACAAGCACAAAGATTAGGAGTCAAAAAATTCGGTGGCGAGCTCGTCAAATCCGGTAATATCATTGTTCGTCAAAGAGGCTCAAAATGGCAAGCCGGTGAAAATATTGGTGTCGGGAAAGATGATACCCTATTCGCGATAATCGACGGTCATGTAAAATATGAAAAGAAAGCAAAAATTTCTTTTAACGGTCAAAAGATCGAAAAAACTATTGTCAGCGTTGTTCCCGTAAAATAATCTCTCGATTAAAATCGAGACATGCCCCAAAAACATAAAAAATCCTCGCCAAGTGCGGGGCTTTTTTATCTACGACTGATTTCTAATTTGAGTTCAGTTTCGATACCGTGACCAACCTTTACCAGCACGATTGTCGGGCCAAGTTCCTTTATTTGTTCTTCAATAACGATATTTGCAGGGTCAATTTCTATCTTTTTGGTTTCAAGTGCCTCGGCAATTTCCTTGTTGGTGACCGAACCGTAAAGATGGCCTTCTTCGTTTACCTCTTTAGGTAAATCTAACTTTAGTTTGGCAACTTTTTCGGCGATTTTCTCCGCATCTGCGACTTTTTGGGCCTCTTCCTTTTCGAATTGCTTCATTTTTGATTGAATTTCCGCAATTTCACTCGCGGTCGCTACTTTTGCAATTCCTTTACGGAACAAAAAATTTCTGGCATAGCCGTCCGGTACTTCGCGGACATCGCCTATTTTGTAATCTTCAATGTTTTCTAAAAATATAACTTTTACCATATGCCACCTCTATTTATTTAATAATTCAATTGCTTTCGCAAGTTGTGGGTCGCGATCGTTATTATAATCATCATCGGTCAAAAATACTTCTACATCCGGTTTTATACCCTCGTTTGAGATGCTATTACCGTTTGGAGTATACCAATGTGCAACGGTTATACGCATTTTTGAGCCAAATACCAAGTTTTCTAATTGCTGTACAGAGCCCTTGCCATAAGATTTTTCGCCAACTATCGTTGCTCTTTTATAATCCTGAAGCGCACCAGCAACGATTTCGGAAGCAGAGGCAGAACCTTGATTAATCAAAACCACTATTTTTATGTCATCACCTGTCATTTTGCCGTCACCGCTAGCTTTGTAAGTATATTTCTTTGAGGAGTCGGTTATTTTACCTTCCCTGACAATAACGCCGTTTTTCACAAATTGTGAGGCAACCTCAACCGAAACATCCAAGTAACCGCCCGGATTATCTCTTAAATCTAAAACTACTTTCTTCACCCCTCCTGCAACGAGTTTGTCCAATGCAGCACTGAGTTCAGCCGAGGTAGTGTCATCAAAACGCGAAATACCCACATAACCGATATTATTTTCAAGTATTTCAAAATCGACACTATCAACTGTGAATTTTTCACGGGTTATCTCAAAAGACTTCAGCTCTCCGTTTCGGATTATTTTTAAACTCACCTTTGTCCCCGCTTCACCTCTTATTCTGGCAACGGCATCCGTTACAGACATGCTGTCAGTGGACTCATCATTTATAAAAGCTAAATTATCCCCGGTTTTTAACCCGGCCTTCTCCGCCGGTGAATCCTTGAGGGGTGAAATTATGACCATCTTATTATTTTTTATACCTATTTCTGCACCTATACCGGATATTGTGCCTGATAGGTCATCATTTAGCTGGTTAGCTTCATCCTTTGATAGATAACTGGTGTAGGGGTCACCCAGTGAGTCTGTAAGGCCTCTGATAGCGCCTTCAACCATTTTTTGGTAATCCAGCTGGCCGTCGTAGTTTTCTTCCAAAAGCTCCCAGGCTTTCCAGAAAGAGCCAAAATCGGCACTACTGTTATTGGAACCTCGGCCGGTTAGCTTGGGTGTAAAACCGAAATTGGTAAAGTTGCTATCTTGTTTGCCAAGGAAAAAACCCAGGAAGAAGACCGCCAAAAAAAGAACCCCGAGCAGTATTCTTGGGGATTTTCGAATCTGATTTTTTACTTCAACAACCATAACGTATCTATATCTTATCTGTTTAGAATTCCAATGTCAAAACTTCTAATGAGCGTGGCGCAAATCCCAATCAGTTCCGACAGTTGAAATCGGAATATCAATGTAATCAAGCGGATCGACGACATTCCCCGGATAAGGTCCCGGTTGTCCGTCTGCCCAGTTAGAATTAGAAACAAATAAACTCAAATGTAAGTGCGGTGCCCAGTTTGGAGTTCCGCCTGAAAAACCAACAACCGTTCCGGTGGGTATCTTGTCGCCCACTTTTAGGTGAGTTTCTAAAACCATGTGGGCATAAAGGGCATAAAATTCTACCTCACTGCCGTCTATGATAACTTTATCTTGTTTGACCATAACCCAGTTTCCCCAGCCGCCTGATGGTGAAATACCTTTAGCAAAAACTTCACCGTTTCCGATAGATTTTATCGGTGTACCGGTATTAACGGCAACGTCCGCTCCATTATGGATTGAGCCGTTATAACCGTTATCAATGGTGGCGTATTCGGTTTTACCAAAACCCTGTGAAATGTAACCGCAATCAGTTGGGAATGAAAACAAGGAATATTTAGATTTAATAACTTGACCATCGGTTTTGCAGTAAGGGGACGAGCCTCCTATTTTAGTTAATCTCAAAGCAAATTTCTCACGCAAGTTTCTTTCTTCTTCCGTGACGGTCGTCAATTCTGCATCTTTAGCTGCTCTTTGTTTTTCTAGAGTTGCTCTGGCCAGTTCGTTTTGAACAATAAGTTCACCGAGTTCACGCTGGGCCGCGTTCAATTCATCACGTATCCTAGCCAATTTGTCGGAAGATTCCTTAAGACTATTACGAGCAGAATCAAGATATACGTCTTGATCCATAAAATCCGTTAAGGAGTCTGAGTTAAATACCTTTTCCAAAAAGGATGTTTGGCCATTTTCATAAATAACTCGCAGGTATTCAGACAATTTTTCTTGTTCAATTATTAGTAATTCTTGATTCTCGGAAATCCTACTTTCGGTTGCGGCAATTTGTTCATTTGTTAAAGCAATTCTTTCCTCAAGAAATTTTATTTGGGCTGCATAAGCATCAACTTCAACCTCAAGTGCCTCGCGTTTTTCGGAAACCGTTTCCACCTTATCGATGATTTGTTGTATAGTTTCGGAGTAAATATTAAAAGGCGCGATTACTACAATCATAATCGCTACGAAAATCCCCCTTTTGAACCACTTCTTAATTCTTATTCCCCCGTTGATGTTTATAAAACTATAAAAAAGCAAATGGATTAGCGGTACCGTCATAACTGAAAGAGCTTGAGAAAAGTGTTATGTTGGTATAAACACTAAAGTGTAGGTGGTCCCCGGTAGAAAATCCCGTTCTTCCTT
>CAYZJN010000027.1:0-7474 GCA_964479115.1 uncultured Candidatus Saccharibacteria bacterium
AAATTTAATTTGAATTTGCTTGCCGGTTTGAATGACGGTCAAAAAGAAACGGTCACAACTGCTAATGGCCCGGTTTTGGTTTTGGCCGGTGCTGGAAGCGGCAAGACTAAAGCGTTAACGCACCGAATTGCATATTTAATTGCCGAGAAAAAAGTCCAACCTGACAAGATATTAGCGATTACCTTTACCAATAAAGCAGCCAATGAAATGGCCACTAGAGTCAGGACGTTAATTTCTGGTCTTGAAACGATTCCAAAAACAATGCCAGACATGGGAACTTTTCATTCAATTTGTGCCAAAATCTTACGTCAGGACGGCCGCTATTTGGGTATTTCGCCCGGTTATACAATTTTTGATGAAGAGGATTCCGTTAAGCTGATAAGGCAATGTCTTAAAAAAATTAATGTTGATGACAAAAAAATTTCTCCTTCCGGAATAAAAGCCCAAATTTCCAGTGCCAAAAACGAGATGATGGAAGTCGAAGAATTTAAACGAATTGCTAGCGGTTTTCGTATGGAGTTGGCGGCCGAAGTTTACGAGCATTATCAGAAAGAATTAACCAAAAATGAAGCTTTGGATTTTGATGACCTGCTTTTTTGCACGGTAAAACTTTTTCAGAAAAGTCCGGAAGCTTTGGCTAAATATCAAAATCGTTGGGAGTATCTTTTGATTGACGAATATCAGGATACCAATCAGGCCCAATATTTGTTTGCCAAACTTCTGGCTGAAAAAAGCCGTAACATTTGTGCTGTAGGTGATGATTGGCAATCGATTTACAGTTGGCGTGGCGCTAATTTCCAAAACATTCTCAATTTTGAACGGGACTGGCCGGAAGCCCGAGTGGTCAAATTGGAGCAAAATTATCGCTCAACCAAGGCAATTTTAACGGCAGCTCAAAACGTGATCGAAAAAAATGAAAAAAGGTCAGATAAAATACTTTGGACCGAAAACCAAGCCGGTTCACCGATTTACGTTTTTGAAGCCAGGAGCGAAGAAGACGAGGCCGACTTCATTGTCCGTGAAGCGGAAAAATTGCGGGCCAAAGGCGGTAAACTTTCGGAAACGGCGGTTTTTTACCGGACTAATGCTCAAAGCCGAGCTCTTGAAGAAAGATTAATACGCAGCAGGATACCCTATAAAATAGTTGGTGGAGTACGATTTTATGAACGTAAAGAAATCAAAGATATGTTGTCTTGGCTCAGGATTGCTTCGGGCGCCAGTGATTTTCTGGCCTTGGAGCGTTCTCTCTCGGCACCGCCTTCCGGAGTCGGCCCGACTAGTTTAAAGAAAATAAGGGAATATGCCGATATCCACAAACTCAAGGTTTCGCAAATTCTGCACGATCCGGCTAATCTAGATTTTTTAGGGCCGAAAATAACTCAAGCGTTAGTGAACTATGCCGAGAAAATCCAAAAGATAAAATCGGCCGCCGAAGTCTCCTTAAAGGAAGCACTGACAAAAACCGTTCAACTTTCCGGCTACAAGGAATATCTTTCGGACGGAACTTTTCAGAACGAAGAACGTTTAGAAAACCTGAACGAGCTCTTGTCTGTGGCGGAGGAATACGAAACCTTGCGTCCCGGCATTAATCTTCCTGATTTTTTAGAGGAAGTAGCGCTTTTTTCCGATCTTGATAATTATCAAGCCGAAAGCGAAGGCATTACTTTGATGACACTGCATACGGCCAAGGGATTGGAATTTAAAACCGTTTTTATAATTGGCCTTGAGGAAAATATTTTTCCACATTCACGCTCGCTTTTTGAACCAGCCGAGTTAGAAGAAGAGCGTCGCTTGTTTTACGTCGGTATTACTAGAGCCAAGGAAACACTTTATCTCCTTTATGCAGTTAGTCGGCTCTATTTTGGTACGATCCAAGCTAATCAGCCGTCCCGTTTCCTCGCGGAAATTCCGCCGGCTTTGCTTTCCTTCGTCGGCAGCTCTTATGCTCAAAAAAAGGAAAATATCCCCGAAGAAAATATTCCCGGTGCGTTTAAAGTCGGTGAAAAAATCGAACACGAAACTTTTGGTATCGGTGAAGTAAAAGAAATTTTTGATGACGAGCTAACTATATATTTTCCGGAAATAGGCGAGAAGGTTATTTCGACTTATTACGCGCCAATCCGTAAGGTGAAATAAGATCTTGGTTTTGCTATAATAGGACCATGATTAGGGGGATAAAACGTAGCAATATCTTTATCCTGTTACTTGTTGCATTGACACTCTCAGGTATTATTAATTTTGCCCTAGGTTCTTTTGCTGCTTCGCAAAATACTACAAACGGAAAAATCGTTGCTTCAGACGATTCGGCAACTGAAGATACGGCACCACCCAGCGTACCTTCAGAATTAAACGGAAATTATCGTACGGAATCTAATTCAGTGGCTCTTTTATGGATGAGTGCCACAGATAATGTTTCGCTCGAGGGTTATGAAGTTGAACGCAAATTAAAAACAGAAGAAAAATGGCAAAAAATTGGCGAAACTATTCTCAGGGAATATATTGATTTTGCATTTGCACCCAATCAAAGTTACGAATATCGAGTCCGAGCCTTTGACGCCAAGAAAAATTATTCCGGTTATTCCAATGTTTTAAGTGTCACAGTCGGTGCTTTTCAACCCAACGTAACCGTAAAGGATGGCGGCGATATTGTTGATAGTATCGGTGAGGTCACGGCCAGTTTTCCTTCGGGAGCGATTACGGAAGACATTTACGTTTTAATCGAAAAGGTAAATCCAGAATTGTTGGCCAACACAAAATTTGAAAAAAATACCAAACTTATCGGTAGTGGCTACAGTGTGATAGCCAAAAACAGCAAGGGGCAGATGGTCGGTAATTTTAAGACACAAATAGCGCTTAGTTTCAGCGTTAAAAATTTAGCCAACATCAGCGAAAAATCAGTTCGGTTAGGCACCTTAAACTCGGATAATACCATCACTGTTTTGCATACTTATTACAACCCCGAAAAATTGACCGTCGTAACATTGACTAATCACTTTTCGATTTATCTAATGACGGCTCCCAAAACCAGCATCTGGGTTACATTTCTCAAAATTATTGTTTGGCTTTTCCTTTTGGGCGGTGCCGGTTACGGCGGTTACATCCTCTGGAAAAAATATCAACTCGCACAATACCAAAAAGAGCATAAAGAAGACTATATTTACAAACACTAGCACCGCTTGGCTATTCGAACTTACTTTGTTAAAATAGCTTTACCAATTTATTGGCAATTTATGCTTAAAATACAAAATTTGTTTCCCCGATTGGGCAGAAAACACTTCAAACACCCTGCTATTATTATTTTGATGCTAGGTTTTGTTTTTGTTCTTTCCGGCACAATTTACTACAAAGTTATGCACAAACCGGTGCCACCGGTTTCGCGGCTGCTTTTCAGCTACAACAGCGAACTATTCAACATTCAAACTCGAAAAACCGATTTGGATGAGGCCGTAAAAGAAGCCGGGGTTAATCCCTATGAACAAGATGAATTTAGTATTCCGCGCGATACCAAACTAAACGGTCAAAGTTTGGAATTTTCGATTAAAATGTCGTGGCCGGTTGTGATTTATGATGACAACCGAAGAATCGAAGGGCGCACGACTAAAACGGCCGTGAGTGAGATTTTGGCTCAAAATAAAATTGAAACTTGGCCGGAAGATAAAATTACCCCGGAATTGATTTTAGATCCGGTTAGCGATAAAAGTGCCGGACAAAAAGTCATTATCAAACGGGCTCCGCGTTTTTTTGTTCAGGTAGATGCAAAGACTAAAGAAGTCCGGACTTGGGATAGTAGCGTTAAAGCCATCATTGAAAAATCGGGTACTAAATTAAACCCAAACGATATTGTTACTCCTGCTTTAGAGAATACGCTTGTGAACGGCACCACGATTGTGATTTTTCGTGTTGAATATGTTTTTACTACCAAAACAGAGCCAATTCCGTTCAATACCAATTTTGAAGGGAGCACTGCTTTGGCCCTAGGACAAACACAAACCATTATCGCTGGAGTCACGGGCAGCAAGATCGTGAATTATAAAATTACCTATAAAGATGGCGAGGAAGTCAGCCGGGTCGCACTCTCTACTAACGTCACGCAAAAAAAGCAAGATGCCAAAATCTTACGCGGTGCTGTTACCGGAAAGTGTAACTGGGGACCATATTATGAAACAAACTTCGGCCCTTATACCACTGCTTTTCATTTTGCTAAAAGCGAGCATAACCCGGCATATAAAGGTCGTTATATTTTGGTTACTAATTTAGCTAACGGTAAAAGCGTTAAAGTCAAAGTTGTCGATGCTGGGCCGGTCAATGCATTACTTGATTTATCAACAACCGCAATGCAAGAAATCGGCGGACCCCTGGTAACTTTTTACGGTAATATTCCGGATGTAATGGTCCAGCTAATCGATTAAAGAAAGCGTAATTACTTTATGAATTTAGGTGAAATTAGAAAAATTAAGGCAGTGCTCAACCTTTACGGTGTCAGGCCCAACCCCGATTTAGGTCAAAATTTTCTGGTTGAAGCAAAATATCTTGACCAAATAATCGAAGCGGCAGAACCTCTTGAAGGGGAAACGGTGTTGGAAATCGGGCCGGGGTTAGGGGTCCTGACTCAACGGCTCTGTAAAAGAGCCCGAGAAGTTTTAGCGGTTGAAATCGACCCAAAAATGGTCGAAATCCTGAAAACAGTTTGTATTAAGGCCAATAATTTGACCGTGCGCACCATGGATATTCGCCAAATTGACACTAAAAATCTTAAAGATTACAAGCTAGTGGCCAACATTCCTTATTACTTAACTTCAAATATCATCCGCAAATTTTTAGAAGAAAAAAATAAGCCCAAAGAAATGGTGATGTTGGTCCAAAAGGAAGTTGCTCAGCGATTGGTGGCCATTCCGCCCAGGATGAGCGTACTTTCGATTTCCGTTCAGTTTTATTGCAACCCAAAACTTATTGGGATTGTTCCCAGAGATGCTTTTTATCCCACACCTCAGGTTGATTCGGCAATCGTTAAATTAAGTGTTTATTCTTCGCCGATTTTCCACGATGTGGTACCGGAAAAATTCTTTAGATTGGTTAAAGCCGGATTCGGTGAAAAAAGAAAGCAACTGGCCAACGCAATTTCTGGTTCTTTCGGAGAAGACAAAGCTAAAATTACGGAAATATTAAAGAAAGCCGGCGTTCATCCCGAAAGACGAGCCGAAACATTGAATCTTGCGGAATGGCGGGCAATTTATAAGGTATATTACGGATGAAAGCAGTAAAAGTTACAGTTAAGGGAGACGTCCAGGGCGTATTTTATCGTCATCACACCAAAAAAGAAGCGCAAAAGCTCGGTCTTGCCGGTTGGGCCAAAAACGAACAAGATGGTTCGGTTACGATTTTTGCCCAAGGCGAGGAGACGGAAATTGAAAAAATGATCGACTGGGCTAAAGACGGTTCGCCAATGGCAACGGTCGAAAAGGTTGAAGTCGTAGATGCTGATATTACAGAGGGGTTGAAAGGATTTACGGCCAAATGAACGGGAAGATTTATCTTGTTGCTACCCCAATTGGGAATTTAAGTGATTTAACATTACGTGCAATTGAAACATTAAAAAATGTTGATTTAATTGTGGCCGAAGACACACGCGTAACCATAAAACTTTTAAATCATCTTAAGATCAAAAAACCGCTCCATTCTTTTCATGAGCGTTCGGCGGTGGAAAAAATTAAACCGATTCTGGAAAAAGCTCAAAGCGGTCAAGATATTGCTGTAGTTTCTGACGCCGGTACACCGGGCATTTCCGACCCGGGCGGATTTTTGGTACAAGAGGCGATTAAACTAGGGCTAGAAGTTATCCCGATTCCCGGACCTTCGGCCGTTACAGCAGCGCTTTCAATCTACGGCAAAAGAATACCCGGCTATAACTTTATCGGCTTTATCCCTAAAAAAGGGAAGACTAAAACTTTGAATTTTATTCGCGAGTCTGAAAATCCGGTGGTTTTTTATGAATCCCCAAAGCGTATAAAAAAAGTACTCAATATTTTGCTAACAGAAATCGGAGACCGTGAAGTTTGTGTCTGCCGGGAATTAACCAAAATGTTTGAAACAACATATCGCGGCAAAATTTCTGAGGTTCTGACTCAAGTAAAGGAAAAGGGAGAGTACGTGGTTATTATCGAGGGAAAAAAATGATTAAAACCATAATTTTTGATAATAATGGTGTTTTAGTTACCTCAAACGATGAAACCGGATTTCCGGCACTGGGGAAGGTGATTGGATCAAAAATTGATGAGTTTAAACCGGTTTATGAGAAATTGGCTGAAAAGGTGGACGAGGGAAAAATTACTACCGATGAGTTTTTTTCTCAAGCTATCAAAAAAACAGGTATAAACTTAACGCCTGAGGACCTAAAAAGAATTCAATACGGCAGTTTTATCCGCAAAGAGGATGTTATTGAAATGGTTCAAAAGTTATCTAAAAAATACGAAATTGCCGTACTTTCTAATTTTGGCGACGGTTACTGGGATTTGAACAAAAATTGGCGCATTGATTCTTTTGTGCCAAAAGAAAAAATCTTTATTTCTTGTGAACTCAAGATGAGAAAACCACAAAAGCGGATTTACCTAGAAGTCCTGAAACAACTCGGCCGTAAACCGGAAGAGGTGATTTTTATCGACGACAACCTGGAATTTGTGCGCGCTGCCGAAACGGTCGGAATACGCTCAATTTTTTTTACCACTCCAAATGAACTTGAAAAACAGTTAGAATATATCTTAGGAAATGAAAATGGCAAAAAATAAATTTTACATCGCAACTTCGATTCCCTATGTTAATGCCAAGCCACACATTGGCCATACCTTAGACGTTCTTTATGGTGATGTTTTAGCTCGACATTACCGTAATCTTGGTTATGAAGTTATCTTACAGGCCGGGGTAGATGAAAACGGGCAGAAAGTTTATCAAAAAGCCTGTGAGCAGAAGAAAACCCCAACCGAATGGATTAAAGAATTGCGTCCTGTTTTTAAAGATTTTTTCAAACAATTGGAGGTATCATACGATATTTTTACTCAAACTTCAGAAAAAGAACATCACCTAGCAGCTCAAACGCTTTGGACTAAAGCCCAAAAAAACGGCGATATTTATAAAAAGAAATATTCCGGGCTTTATTGCGTCGGTTGTGAATCTTTTAAATTAGAATCCGACTTGGTTGATGGTAAATGCCCTGATCATCAAACTGTGCCGGAAAAAATCGAAGAAGAAAATTATTTTTTCGCGCTTTCTAAATACGAAGATTACCTTAAGAAACTATTTAAAGAAAATCCGAACTTTGTTTTTCCTAAAAATTCTTTTCAAGATGTTTTAGGACTTCTGGAACAGGGGCTTGAAGATGTTTCAATCTCTCGACCGAAAGCTCGTCTACCCTGGGGCGTGCCGGTTCCAGACGACGAAGAACATGTGATGTATGTTTGGTTTGATGCTTTAACGAACTATC
>CAYZJN010000028.1:0-7304 GCA_964479115.1 uncultured Candidatus Saccharibacteria bacterium
GAATAAAGGTCTTTCATCAAAAATTCTCTGCCACGTAATAGTCCTGATTTTGCTCTTTTCTCATCTCTGAATTTTGTTTGTATTTGATAAACATATTTGGGCAGGTCACGATAAGAATTAATGAATTTTTTCATTAACGGCATAACTACTTCTTCGTGGGTGGGTCCAAGAACTAAATCCATTTTGCTATAAAAGCTAGTGAATTTATATAAATTATCCTCAGTATTCCATCGACCAGTTAACTCCCAATTTTCTCTGGGTTGTAATGCTGGCATTGAAAGTTCGCTGCCTCCTGCACTGTTCATTTCTTCACGAATAATACTTGCGATTTTCCCGAGTACTTTTATACCCAGCGGTAAAATTGTATAAACACCAGCCATGAGCTGGTCGATGTAACCGCCTCGAATCAAGAGATCGGCATTTATGCTTTCAATATTATCAGATATCTCTTTTCGAGTTTTTATTAGGCCTTCGCTAAATTTCATTAGAAAAACTCCTTTATCGCCTTAAATATACCAAAACGGTCCAAGTCTTTCGCTGAAACAAGGACTATTAATAACAATAATAGGCAAAAACCGGCTAAATTAATAGCCTGTTTTACTTTATTGGGTATCGGCCGACGGATAGCCTTTTCCAGCAGGATAAAAAAGATATGTCCGCCGTCTAGTGCCGGAAAGGGCATAATATTAATTATCGCCAGTGTGATAGAAAGAATCGCCACCACCTGAATCAGCGTGCCAAAGCCCATTTTGGCTGCATTGCCAGTCAGAACATAAATTGCGATCGGTCCGCCAAGTTGATCAGATAGTTTCAAGTTACGTAGCGATTCGCCGATAACAGTGCCGAAACCTTCAAAAGTTAATTTTATAAGACGGCCTGTTTCCGTTAGAGCTATCCCCGGAGCTGCCCACCACCTTGAACGTATTCCGCCCACATCAACCATCGCAATGCCGATTCTTTGATATTCATATTCCCTACCACCACTTGTAGCTTTTTCTGCATAAGTTGTTATCTCTTGTGTTGCAGTTTGCCCGTCTTTTGAAAATTCGACTAGAATGCTTGCCTTTTTATTATCTTCAGTTTTTGCTTGAACAGCGTTAAAAACTGCGTCACTATCGCGGACTTCGGCACCATCAACTTTTGTGATAATCGCACCGGCCATAATCCCGGCCTTTTCAGCCGGCGTTCCGGCAACAACCTCTGTAACTTCTACCTTTCGCGTATCAATAATGTTCTCGTGATTTTCCATCCCCGCGGCTAAAGGCTTGCCGCCGAAAAGATAAAAGCCCGTCAAAATCAGATAAGCCAATACTAAATTTAAAACAACGCCGGCTGCTAAAATAATAGACTTTTGCCAAGCGGTTTTCGAAAGGAAATTTTTGTGATCTTTTTTGTTGCCCTCACCCTCTTCGCCATAGAGCCTCACATAGCCACCGAAAGGGATCAAGTTGATGGCGTATTTTGTTTCACCTTTTTTTATGGACCAAAGTTTAGGCGGAAAGCCGAAAGCAAATTCGTCAACTCTAACCCCAAAAAATTTCGCGGTCAAAAAATGACCCAGCTCGTGCACGAAAACCAAGAGGCCAAACACAAAAATAAAAGCAAGTAAAGTTGTCATTAGGCGTCCCACATTTTAGTGTCAGGGATTAAGGCGCGGTTAATGTTTGAAAGCAAAACCTTTTGTTTCTTTGTTAGTGACAATTTTTCAATTGCGGTTGAAGATTTTTTTAAGTAAGTTTGGATTCGCTTCCAAACATATTCGTGAGCCGCTTTTTCCGAAAGCAGGTTTTTGATTTGAGAAATTTCGTCGTGCGTCAGGTTATCTTTTTGATCATAAATATCGGCAAAAAGTTTTTTTGTGGAACCGGTAAGTTCCGAGAAAGCGTATATTATCGGCAACGTCTTTTTCCGCTCTTCGATATCCTTTTCTTCAACTTTGCCGGTATCTTCTATATTGCCCCAAATTGAGACCAGGTCGTCATTAAGTTGATAAGCCAACCCAAGGTTCAAACCATAATCCCAAAGTGCTTCACATTCCTTGGTGCTTTTTCCAGCAATCATTCCGGCCATTTTTGCAGCCGTTGCAACCAAAACACCTGATTTTTTAGTAATCATTTTCAAATATTGCGCTTCGCTGACATAGGAGTCCTTGATGGAAGAATCAGACAGTGTAAAATCCAGGAACTGGCCCTCAGCCACTTCCAAAAATTTACCGTTCACAAATTCTATAAATTCCTGAGAGCCTTTTTTGAAATACTTTTGGCTTTTTAATAGTTCATGATTGGCTAAGATTAATTGAGCGTCACCGGAGTTAATGCCGTGATTTATACCCCAAATCTTCCAAACCGTCGGGCGTCCGCGCCTAATCGGATCACAGTCTTCGATGTCATCATGAATCAACGTAAAGTTATGGAAAATTTCCAAGGCAGTTGCGGCTTCCAGTGCCTTTGAAGAAACTCCGTAGAATTCAGACAGTAGCAGACAAATACCGGAACGGAAGTGCTTGCCTCCATAGCCGGCAATTTTGCGAAAATTTTCATCGGTATAGCCGAAAAAATAAGACATCATTTTGTACATGTCTAATTTTTCTTGTGACGCTAAAAGCTTTTTTATTTCCGCGTCAACTTGCGGAGTATATTTCTCAAAAATTTTCAGTACTTCTTTTGGAGTATTCATTATTTACCGAAGTTCCTTTTCTGATTAGCGAAAAATTCTAACGCCTTTTCCAATTCTAACTCATTAAAGTCTGGCCATAAAGTATTTGAAAAATACAATTCCGAATAAGTTGATTGCCAAAGTAAAAAACCGGATAGACGTTGCTCGCCCCCTGTTCTAATAATAAGCTCCGGTTCCGGAAAATCCGGTACGTATAGATTCGCGGATATTGATTTTTCGTCTAATTTGCTTACTTCACCAATTTTTTTCACGGCATCTATAATTTCGTTTCGACCGCCGTAAGAAATAGCAAAAGCAACGTTTATAACCTTATTCTTCGAGGTTATTTTTTCTAGCTCGTCAAATCCCTCACGGATACTTTCCGGCAAATCAAACTTTCGTCCAATCACGGTAACTCGAGCCCCTTTTTCGTGCAGTATCTTTGTCTTCGCGACTAATGCTTCCGCCATTAAAGACATTAGGTCGGCTACTTCTTTTTCTTCGCGATGCCAATTTTCTGTGGAGAAAGCGTAAAAAGTGACATACTTGATACCTTTTTGAGCTAGAGGTTCAATAATATTTTCCAGTGCTTCAAGGCCTTTTTTATGGCCAAAAACAATCGGTAATTTGCGTTTTTTCGCCCAGCGACGATTACCATCCATAATAATACCGACGTGTTTAGGTAGCTCGTTTTGTAAACCTGTTTGAGACAATCTAAACCTCTTTCAGCTCTTTTTCTTTAGACTGAAGGGTTTCGTCAATCGCCTTGTTCTGTGTATCGACATATTTGTTGATTTCGTTTTCCTTTCGATACATTTCATCTTCTGAAATTTCTGCCGCTGCCTTAGCTTTTTTGACGTTTTCCCAAACATCATGTCGGACATTTCTAATTGTAACCTTGGCCTCTTCAGTTTTGGTTTTTGCCAGCTTGATGTATTCAGCCCGTCTTTCTTCGGTCAAAACCGGAATAGAGACCCTGATAACATCTCCGGAATTAACCACCCCGAAGCCGAGATTCGATTCTCTGAGAGCGTTTTCAATTTGAACAAGGTTGCCTTTGTCCCAGGGTTGAACGGCCATGGAACGCGGATCGGTTACTGTAATATTAGCAATCTGTTTTAAGGGTGATTTTACACCGTAAGCCATAACCGGAACTTCGGAAATTAAATTGACAGAAGCTCTGCCGGTATGTATTTGGCTTAATTCTTCGGTTAAAAAATCAAGCGCCTTTTTTGTCCCCTCTTCTAATTCTTTCAAAAAATCTGCCGCCATATTTGCCTCCGTACGGCCAAAGGGCCGTTTAATCTTTATTTTCCGACTTCAAATCGTTCAAAACGTCTAATTTGGATTTTTTCTCCAATTGATGCAACTTTTTCGTTTAGAAGGTCTCCAACTGTGATATCCGGATTTTTGATATAGGTCTGTTCTAAAAGGCAGACGGAAGCATAGAACTTTTCCATTTTTCCTTCTACAATCTTTTTGGCAATTTCAGCCGGCTTGCCCTCGGCCTTAGCCTTTTCGAGTTCAATTTCTTGTTCTTTTTTGATAACATTCGCCGGAATCTCTTCGCGCGAAACGTATTCCGGCATTGAGGCTGCTACTTGCATTGCAATATCTGCAGCAAAAGCTTGAAAGTCTTTGTTGAGGGCCACGAAGTCGGTTTCAGAGTTTACCTCAACCATCGAAGCAATACGGCCACCGTGCGAATATACGGCAATAAACCCTTCCTTGGCCTCGCGGTCAGCCCTTTTAGCAGAAGTGGCGGCTCCCTTTTTTCTTAAATATTCAATTGCCTTGTCATAATTACCGCCGGATTCTTCCAGCGCCTTTTTACAGTCAGCCATGCCGGCACCTGTTGATTCACGTAATTTTTTTATGTCTTCAAGTGATATTGTCATTTATGCCTCCTTTTTGGGCTCGTCCTTTGGACGTGATTTTTTAACAACAACCGCTTCTTCGGCTGCTATTTCGATTTTCTCTAGTTCCTCAACCGGTAAATCGTTTTCTAGGGTTGTCTGTATGGCCCCGTTTTCTGCCGTGGTTTCAACGGCAACATCTTTTTTGGCCGCAACTATAGCCTCTGAAAGTTTTCCGACAATATATGCCACCGAACGTACGGCATCATCGTTTCCCGGAATGACATACTCGATATTGGGCTCTGCATTGGTATCAGCAATACCAATGACGGGGATTCCTAGTTTTTTCGCTTCGCGAATAGCATTGCGCTCTTTAACTATATCAGCAACTATCATTGCATCCGGAGTGCGTCTGATTTCTTTTACGCCATCGAAAACATTGCTTAATTTTTCAATTTCTCTTTGTAAAACAAGCTGCTCTTTTTTGGTCATTCCCTTGCCGGACCCAAGCTTCTCTTCAGCGTCTTTCATATATTTTAGTCGGCCCAGAATCGTGTTGAAATTAGTCATCATACCACCGGGCCATCTTTCAACCAAATAAGGCATGCCCGCTTTTTCTGCAGCAGCTTTAATAGAATCACGAGTTTGATTTTTTGTACCAACAAACAAAATACTTCCGCCATCAGCGGCAACACGGGAAACGAATTTAATCGCTTCTTCGAGTTTTTCTTTTGTCAGCGCCAAATCAAAGATATGGACACCGTTTCTTTCGGTAAAAATAAAAGGGCGCATCTTTGGGTTCCAGCGATCGCTTTTGTGACCAAAGTGCACACCTGCTTCAAGCATTTCCTTCATGGAAATTTCTGTCATGTTTTCTCCTTTT
The DNA here is from genome assembly GCA_964479115.1 of uncultured Candidatus Saccharibacteria bacterium. Taxonomy (GTDB): domain Bacteria; phylum Patescibacteriota; class CPR2; order UBA1875; family UBA1875; genus CAYZJN01. Next base: position 5,395 of record CAYZJN010000028.1, read on the forward strand.
TGCCTCCATTCTTATCACTTGCGAGGAGAGCCCGTTTTGGGAGGAACTCCTGCATCAAAGAATGTGTGAATTAAAAATACGCAAAACGATTTTAACTAACTTTTGCACGCTTGTCAATCTCATTTGTGATTAAAAGTCTTGATTTACCGCCTATAATTTGCTATTATTTTTAGGCTATGAAACAAGGTATCCATCCCAAATACGAAAAAACTGTTATTAAATGTGCCTGCGGAAATGAATTTGAAACCCGTTCAACCGTTTTCCCGGAAATTCACGTTGAGCTTTGCAGTGCCTGCCATCCTTTCTATACCGGCAAACAAAAGTTTGTTGACACTGCCGGACGTGTAGATAAGTTCCGAGCCCGCATTGAAGCTGCCCAAGGAAAAACAAAGGTCAAAGAAAGCAAGCCGAAGGATAAAAACAGTAAAACCAATCAAGAAAAATTAGCTGAAATTCGCAAAGAAGTCACGGTTGAAGAAAAACCGCTTACGGTTGAACAAGAAATGTCCAGCGACGTAGAATTAGCAGCCGAAGAAGAACTCGCTGAAAATAACGAACAATAAGTAACACCTTAAAAAGCTCCTTTTATTTTAGGAGTTTTTTGATTACCTGCTTTATCGTAAAGTCTTATTATCTTATACTAAACATATGTTAAACAAATATCCCAAATATAAAGAAGAGCTGGAACAGCTCGAGACAGAACTTGCGAGTCCGGGAATCTCGTCCGACCCCAAAGCTTTAGGTTTGATTTCCAAAAAACATCGAGAAATTGCTGAAATCGTTAAGGAATTTGAGCTTCTGTCTAATATTCAGAATCAAATTGAAGAAGCCGGTGAAATTATTAGAACCGATGAATCAATGGCCCAAATGGCTGAGGAAGAACTGGCTAAGCTAAAAAAGCTAAAAGAAGAACAGGAAGAACGACTGCGATTAGCCTTAATCCCTAAAGATCCTAACGATGATAAAAACGTAATTCTAGAAATTAGGGCGGGAGCCGGCGGTGACGAGGCTGCACTTTTCGCTTCAGAGCTTTTTCGTATGTATCACCGGTTTGCCGAAAAAAATCATTGGCAAGCCGAAATTTTGGAATCGTCCGAAACAGAATCAGGCGGTTTTAAAGAAGTGATTGCCGAAATTAAAGGCGCAGGCGCTTTTAGTTTGCTAAAGTTTGAATCCGGCGTCCATCGCGTTCAAAGAGTGCCTCAAACTGAATCCCAGGGCCGCGTTCATACCTCGACTGTCACTGTGGCTGTCTTGCCGGAAGCCGAGGAGGTTGATATTGAGATTGACCCTAAAGATATCAGAATAGACGTTTTCCACTCTGGTGGCGCGGGCGGACAATCAGTAAACACAACCGACTCTGCGGTTCGAATTACCCATTTCCCTTCAGGGCTTGTAGTGACTTGTCAAAAGGAACGCTCTCAACTCAAAAACAAAGAACGGGCGATGTCAGTGCTTCGCTCTCGTCTATACGAATTGAAAATAGAAGAAGAGGCAAAAAAACGCGGCGATGCTCGTAAAAACCAAATCGGTACTGGCGACCGTTCCGAAAAAATCCGGACTTATAACTTCCCGCAAGACAGAATTACCGATCATCGTATTGGTTTTTCTGCTTCTAATGTCCCCGGCTTTATGGACGGTAATATTGATAAGATGTTGGAAGCACTCAAAGAAGCTAGCACAAAGAAAGCTTTATCTGAATAACGGGTTGAGAATTTCGTTTTTATTAGATGGGGTGTTAACCGAAATGTTATTATTCCAAAGCTTAGGACGGCAACCAATCGGTCGTAAAAAATAAAGTCCCCAAGAATAAAACCGTAATTAGAATGTATTCCCAAAAAATCTTTTTGGTTAGAGTCCCTTCTAGCCGATGGTGAGAAATCCCCCAAAACAGATAAAAGAAAACAGAT
>CAYZJN010000029.1:0-7273 GCA_964479115.1 uncultured Candidatus Saccharibacteria bacterium
GGTCGGTGCCATGATTACTTTACGCGGAGATTTGATGTATGAATTTCTGGATCGTTTAGTAAACGCCGCTTTACCGCGCGTTCGTGATTTCCGTGGTATTTCCAAGGATGCCTTTGATGCTGACGGTAATTATTCGCTTGGTATTAAAGAACACACTGTTTTTCCGGAAATGATAGGTAAAGACGATGTCCCGATTAGTCTACAAATTAACATTAACACCGTTGCCCAAAATAAGGAACAAGCTTATGCTTTACTTTTGGCACTCGGATTTCCGTTTAAAAATTAGGAGATAAAATGGCAAGAAAAGCATTAGTCAATAAAGCGAAGAAAACCCCAAAATTCTCAACTCGGAAAATCACCCGATGTGAACTATGCGGGCGTCCCAAAGGTTATTTAAGAAAGTTCAAGATGTGCCGAATTTGTTTCAGGGAACTTGCTTCAAAAGGAGAGATCCCCGGCGTACAGAAGTCTAGCTGGTAGTAAAGGAGAAAAAATGAGTATTGTAGATCCCATTTCAGACATGTTAACAAGAATACGGAATGCCTATCTGGTCGGAAAACCTGAGGTGATTTTGAGTACGTCAAAGGCAAAGTTGGCGATTTTATCTATCCTAAAAAAGCATGAATATGTTGGTTCTTTTGAATCCAAAGACGGTAAAATCACGATTATTTTAAATTATAAAGACCAAAAACCGGCTATTTCCGTTATAGAAAGAGTTTCACGGCCAGGTCGCCGGGTTTATGTTAAAAACGACGAAATTCCTGCCGTTCTTTCTGGACAAGGTATTGCTCTAGTCTCAACTTCAAAAGGTGTGATGACCGGTGATGAGGCCAAAAAGCAAAAATTGGGCGGTGAATTAATCTGTCGGGTTTATTAAGGAGCGAAGATGTCAAGAATAGGTAAAATGCCAATCGAATTAAAAGACAACATCAAAACCGTTTTAGAAGGCCGTATTTTAAAAGTGAACGGTCCGAAAGGTGAGCTTTCCTTAAAGCTGCGTCCGGAAATTGCACTCGAAATCGGCGAAAAAGAAATTTTGGTTAAAATCAAAAAAGAAACCAAATCTGCTCGTGAACAGTACGGGCTAGCAAGAACTTTGATTGCCAATATGATTGTCGGTGTTTCTGAAGGCTTCGAAAAGAGGCTGGAATTTAAAGGCGTTGGTTATCGAGCCGCTGTTGAAGGCGGAAAACTGGTTATGGCACTTGGTTTTTCGCATCCGACCGTTTATATTCCAAGAGAGGGGATCGAAATCAAAGTCGAAAAGAATACTATTATTGTTTCTGGTGCCGATAAACAAATTGTCGGACAAACCGCATCTGAAATCAGAGAGCTTAAAAAGCCTGAACCATATAAGGGTAAGGGAATCCGTTATGAAGGTGAAAGAGTAAGAAGAAAAGCCGGTAAGGCAGCCGTAAAGTCGGGAGAATAATATGAATTTAAATTCAAAACAAATTAGAAAAAACAGAGTTAGAGCCAAAATTAAGGGGACAGAAAGCATTCCGAGATTGTCGGTGCACGCTTCGCTTACGCACACACGGGCACAGTTGATTAATGATCTGAACGGTCAAACTTTGGCTTTTGCTGATGATTTAAAAATAACAGAAAAAATGACTAAAACCGCCAAAGCAGCTAAAGTCGGTGAAGCAATCGCCGCCGCCGCTCAAAAGGCAAAAATTAAAAAAGTCGTTTTTGACCGCGGGGCCAAGCTGTATCACGGCCGCGTTAAAGCTTTAGCCGAAGCCGCAAGAGCTGCGGGTCTGGACTTTTAAGGAGCAATTATGAGAAATAACTTTTTTGAAGAACCGAAAAAGGAATACGAAGAAAAGGTCATCCAAATTGACCGTGTCACGAGAGTGGTTAAAGGTGGACGCCGCCTTAGATTTCGGGCAATTGTTGTAATCGGCGATAAAAACGGAAAAGTCGGTGTTGGTGTTGAAAAAGGCGGCGAGGTTATTATCGCTATTGAAAAAGCTACCGCCAAAGCTAAGAAAAGTTTGGTCAACGTCAATCTTCAAGAAACAACTATTCCGCATGAAATTACAGCTGAATTCGCCGGCGCGAAGGTTTTTTTGAAGCCTGCCCGTAAGGGTACAGGTGTTATCGCCGGCGGAGCTGTCCGTGCCGTTTTGGAAGTTGCCGGAGTCAAAGATATTCTTTCTAAAATTCAAGGCTCTTCTTCTAAACTCAATAATGTTTATGCTACAATGAAAGCTCTTCAAAATTTAAATGCTCCCAAAATCAAAGATTTAAAACCGGCCGCAAAAGAACCGCTTAAAAAAGAAGTTGAAGCAAAAGTAAAAAAAGCCGTTGCACCAAAAAAAACCGCTGAAAAACCGGCTGTAAAAAAGGATAAGAAATGAAACTGTCCAAGTTAACCAAAACATCAACTGCCAAAAATAAAAGAGTCGGGCGCGGTATTTCTGCCGGTCAGGGTAAAACCGCTGGACGCGGAACAAAAGGTCAAAAATCACGCACTGGCAAAAAATTACGACCCGGTTTTGAGGGTGGTCAGTTGCCGCTTGCTCAGCGTTTGCCGAAAAAAAGAGGCTTTGTGGCCAGAAAAGCCAAGGCGCAAACTATTCGAATTGAAGTTCTAAATTTACTTAAAGACGGCTCTGCAGTCACTCTGGAGCTCTTAAGGTCAGAAAAAATCGTTAAAAAAGGAGTAAATAAAGTTAAAATAGTAGACGGCGGCGCTTTTACAAAAAAACTAACCGTCAAGGTTCCGGTGACGAAAACAGCCGGAGTAAAAATTGAAAAAGCAGGCGGTAAGCTAGAAAGCTAGGGGATGGAAAAAATAAAGCAAATTCTTTTTAATAAGGATCTCTTAAAGAAGATCTTAGCGGTTCTTTTTATTCTTTTTGTCTTCAGATTAGCCGCTCATGTTCCAATTCCGGGACCTGATCCGGTTAGTGTCCGCGGTTTCTTGGCCGAACTCTTTTCCGGTAATTCAGTTTTTTCGTTTTTGGATATTTTCTCCGGTGGCGGCATCAGTAACTTTTCCGTCGTGATGTTGGGCGTTGGACCCTATATCACTGCTTCAATTATGATCCAGCTTCTGACCATGGTTTTTCCTAAACTAGAAGAAATGTCTAAAGAAGGGGAATCGGGTCAAAAGAAAATCAATCAAATATCCCGATTAATAGCCTTGCCACTGTCTTTTATCGAAGGTTACGGTGCAATCAGAGTTCTGCAATACTCTTCGTCTCAACTGGGACAGGATTTAATCGGCAACCCATCGATTGCACAATGGGCTCTGATGCTTTTGTCTCTGGCCGGTGGAACTTTGTTTTTGATGTGGCTGGGTGAACAAATCACCGAAAAAGGCTTGGGCAACGGCATCTCACTTATTATCTTTGCCGGCATTGTTGCGAAACTACCGCAGTCCCTGGGCCAGGCAATTCAAAAGATTTTCATTCCGGAATTTGACAGCGAACAGCTTATAAGTCAGCTTTTAGTGTTGGCTGGTGCACTTTTAATTATTCTTGCCGTAATTGTGGTCACCGAGGGTCAACGCAAAATCCCGATTTCTTACGCTAAAAAAATCCGCGGCGCTAAACTTTATGGCGGAATCGATACTTTTTTACCGATTCGTTTAAATATGGCCGGAGTTATCCCGATTATTTTCGCCGGCGCTTTCATGAATATTCCGACCTTAATAGGATTCCTAGAAAAAGCCAAAAATGAAGTGGTTGCAAAGACGGCTCATTGGATAACCACGACTTTTAATAATCAAAATTGGCCTTATGCAGTGGCTTTTGGTGTGCTAGTTTTTGTCTTCACTTTCTTCTCAACTTATCTTTACTTCAAACCGAAGGAAGTGGCTGAAAATCTGCAAAAAAACGGCGGTTTTATTCCGGGTTTCCGTCCGGGGACGCAAACCGGCCATTACCTGTCATGGCTCATTAAACGCACCACTCTTTGGGGCGCCTTTTTCCTTGCGGCAATTGCCAGCCTGCCGTTTATTGCCCAAACATTTGCCAATACCGGAAACCTGGTGATTGGCGGAACCGGGCTTTTGATCGTTGTTTCTGTTGCGATTGAAATTAAAAATCAAATTGACGCACAACTAATCGTTCGGTCTTACGATAAGATCTAAGATAAAAACACTTGCAAAAAGTAAAAAATCGACGTATAATTTTGGAGCACTTAAAAAAATAAATGAATGATTCTACAAAGGAAGTAATTGAAGTAATTGGGACCGTCCTTGAACCCCTCCCGAACGCAATGTTTCGGGTAGAACTCGAGAACGGCCATGTTATTTTGGCGCATATTTCCGGGAAAATGCGAATGCATTACATCAAAATCCTTCCCGGGGATAAAGTAAAAGTCGAAATGACTCCTTACGATTTGACAAAAGGCAGAATCACTTACCGATTGAAAGAAAATGAAAGTTAAACCATCAGTTAAAAAAAGATGTGAGAAGTGCAAGGTCATCAGAAGGGAAGGCCGGGTTATTGTAATTTGCGAAAACCCGCGTCATAAACAAAGGCAAGGATAAAACACCCCAGAAATCAATAGATTTCTAGGGACCCCAGGAGAAACAATGGCAAGAATAGTCGGCGTAAATTTACCCTCAGAAAAAAGAGTTGAAGTTGCTTTGACTTATATTTATGGCGTTGGCTTACAAACTTCACAAAAACTGATTGCTGAATGCGGCATTAACCCTAACGTTCGCGTTAAGGATTTAACCGAAGGTGAAGTAAATAAAATCCGCGAAGCCATTGAAGGCAAAATCATGGTTGAAGGTGATCTTCGAAGAGACGTCAGCCAAAATGTGCGCCGTCTCAAAGAAATCGGTTCTTATCGCGGTATGCGTCACGCTGCCGGCCTGCCGGTCCGCGGACAAAGAACTAAAACTAATGCCAGAACCAAAAAGGGTAAAAAAGTTACTGTTGGTTCCGGTCGTAAGAAATCTTCAGAGAAAACTTAATTTTAAATAAAATGGCAACAAAAGTACGAAAAAAGAAAATTAAAAAAGTTATTAAAGAAGGCCGAGCTTACATTAAATCGACCTTCAATAATACTATTGTAACCTTAACCGACATGGCAGGAGATGTTGTTGTTACTGTTTCCAGCGGTGAAGTCGGTTTTAAAGGGTCTCGAAAATCCACACCTTATGCTGCTCAAATGGCTGCTAATGCTGCTTGTGAAAAAGCCAAAGCACTTGGTTTGGAAAAGGTTGACGTTTACGTCAAGGGAATCGGTTCCGGACGAGAATCAGCTGTTAGGGCTTTTTCGGCCAACGGAATTTATGTTAATCAAATAAAAGATGTCACTCCGCAACCACACAACGGTTGCCGACCACCGAAACCGAGGAGAGTCTAATGAGTAAGACCACAGCATGCAGCCAGTGCCGCAGAGAAGGCGATAAACTCTTCTTAAAGGGTGAAAAATGCTACACAAAGTGTACCTTTGTAAAGCGTAGTTATGGTCCGGGTCAGCACGGACTTTCAAGAAGAAGAAAACCGTCTGATTACGGCATCATGCTTAGGGAAAAACAAAAAGTTAAAAGAATCTACGGTATTCAAGAAAGACAATTCGAAAATTATTTTGTCAAAGCTTCCGGAAAACAGGGTGTAACCGGCGAAGTTCTTTTGCAGCTTTTAGAATCACGTTTAGACAATCTGGTTTATCGCATGAATTTCGCTTCATCCCGCGCTCAGGCCAGACAACTAGTAACCCATGGAATTTTCGGCGTTAACGGCCGAAAAACCGATATTCCGTCTCGAACTTTACGCCCGGGTGATGAAGTCGCTGTTTTAAAAAACAAACAAGCTCTAAAGGTTTTTGATGCTATTAAGGAATCAAAACCAAAGGAAGAAGCGGCTTGGGTAACGTCAGACTTAAAGAATTTAAAAGGCAAATTTAACGCCCTTCCAATCCGCGAACAGCTTGATCCAAGTATTAAAGAACAACTAATCGTCGAGTTTTATTCTAAATAAAATTAACCCTAGACTGGGCCTTGTGCCCGAAAGGAGTAAGAAGTGTTACACGAAATGCATTTACCGGAAATCAAAACGATTTCTGAAGAAGGGAACAGCGCAGTTTTTGCGATTGAGCCCCTTTATCCCGGCTATGGTATGACAATCGGCAACTCGCTAAGAAGGGTGATTCTTTCATCTCTTCCTGGTGCCGCAGTCACCGCCGTTAAAATCGAGGGCGTAGCTCATGAATTTTCAACCATCCCTAATGTTAAAGAGGATGTAATTCAGATTATTTTGAGCTTAAAACAACTTCGAGTCAAACTGCATACTGAGGAAGAATATTTAACCTTAAGCGCCAGCGGAGCCGGAGTTGTGACTGCCAAAGATATTAAAGCAAATTCTAACGTTGAAATTGCTAACCTTGGGCTTAAAATCGCAACTTTGGACAACAAAAACGCCAAACTCGAAATGGAAATTAAAGTTGAACAGGGCCGCGGTTTTGTACCGATTGAAAAACGTGACAGCGAAAAATTGTCCGTTGGTATGATTGCCATTGATGCTCTTTATGCTCCAATTAAAAGAGTCCGCTACAACGTCGAAAAGACTCGTGTCGGACAAATGACCGACTTGGACAAATTAGTTATCGAAATCGAGACTGACGGAAGCTTAACACCACGTGAAGCCCTTGAAGCATCAGCTGAAATTTTAGTTGATCAATTCATGGTCTTAACGAGCAAAGACACCGTCGTAAGAAGGCAAATCGGCCAGCCGGAAGTGTTGGGAGACGATAGTGCCACTAGAATATTGATTGAAGAAATTAACTTGAGCCCAAGAACTACGAATGCACTCCTAAACAACGAAATCAAAACCATCGACGACGTTATTAAACTTAAAGATAGCGAACTTAGGCAACTAAAGGGTTTTGGAGCAAAAGCTTACGACGAAGTGAAGGATAAAATTACAGAGTTGGGATTTAAGTTGGTTGAGGAAGAAAACGAAGAGGAAATCTAATGCATCGTCATCAGTACAAAGGTAAAAAATTATCCAGAAAATCCGGTCCAAGAAAAGCTTTGGTGCGTAATTTGATTTCTCAAATTATTCTGCATGAAAAGATCGTCACAACTGTTGAGAAAGCTAAAGCAGTAAAACCGGATTTGGAAAAATTAATAACCCGCGCTAAAAGCGGTACTTTGGCTGACCGTCGAGTTGCTGCCCGGACACTTTCCAACAACGATTTGGCTTTAGCCAAATTATTTGAGGAATTAGGGCCGCTTTACAAAGAACGAAACGGCGGATATTCTCGCATCATTAAATTAGGTGCACGCAAAGGTGATGGCGCAAAT